>NZ_JBHVBO010000051.1:0-21746 GCF_042668085.1 Isoptericola sp. NPDC057391
CAGGTCATGCCCCGGCGGCGTCCACGACGGAGCCCGCCACCGAGACCACGAGCCGGCCCACGACGGCGGGCAGCACCGGCGGGCTGAGCGGTGCCGCCGCCGCCCGAGCCGCCCTGCAGGCGAGCCGGCGCCCGGCCGCGGAGCCTGACCCCGAGCCCGTGCGTGTCACCGAGACGGCGCCCGCCGCCGAGCCGGAGCAGGAGCCCGCGGACGTCGAGCCGGTCGAGGCCGCTGCGCCCATCGAGCCGGAGCCCGCGGAGGCCGACGCGGCCGAGCCCGCCCCCTCCGTCGAGGAACCGGCGGCGGACGAGCAGGTCGAGCCCGCGGGGTCCGTCGAGCACGGTCCGGCAGCCTCCGTGGAGCCGGAGCCGGAGCCGGACGTCGAGCCGGAACCGGAGCCCGCGCCGGTCGTCGAGTCGGAGCCCGTGGCGCCGGCTGTCACGTCGGAGGTGGTCCGGAGGCGCTGGCGCGAGGTCCTGGCCGCCATCCAGAGCCCGCAGGCCGCCGCGTTCCTCGGCGAGAACGCCCAGGTGAAGAGCCTCGAGGGCGACGTACTGCGGCTCGGGTTCGCGCCGGCCGTCGTCGGGCTGGCGCGCCGCGGGCGGCCGGAGACCATCTCGGACGCCGTCTACCAGGCGCTCGGGATCGCCGTGCGGGTCGAGATCGTCGAGAACGAGCCCGGCCCGCGGCCGCGGGAGGCGGGCAGCAGCGCTTCTGCGGCGTCCGAGCCGGGCGGCGACGCTCCCGAGGAGCCCGACGTCTCCGTGCGCCGTGACGGCCCTGCGCGGCCCGGTGTCCCTTCGGCCGGCGAGGGTCGGTCCGGCGGTGGTGTCACGGGTGCCGGCCCGGGGGCGAGCCCCCGGGCCTCCGCCACCACGGTCGCGGCGAGCGACCCGCGCCCGCACGCGGCCGTCGCGGTCGTCGACCCGCCTGCGCCGCAGGGGCCCTCGCGACAGGCCCCGCAGCCGCAGGCGTCGCAGGTCGCCTCGATCGACGAGGCCGACGCCGCCTGGCTCGCGGGCGTCTCCCTGCACGAGCCCCCGCCCGACGACGAGCCCGAGCCGCCGCTCGACGAGCCGGCCGCCGCGACCCCCGTCCGTCCGGCGCCGCGACCCGCGCCCGAGGCCGCGCCGAGCCCGCAGGTCGCGAGCGCGCGCGCACCGGCCGCACAGACCGCTCCGTCGGCGTCCGCCGCGGCCCCGCCCGCGCGCGAGACGCCGCGGCAGGCCGCCGAGCGCCGGGTGCGCGAGGCGCAGCAGTCGGAGGGTCGGTCGACGGGCCGGTCGACGTGGGCGCCCGCGTCCGGCGGGAACCCCGCGGACGACGAGCCCTCCGCCGACGACCCCGACATCACGTCCACGGGGATGGTCGGCGTGCAGCTCGTGGTGCAGGTGCTGGACGGCAAGATCATCGAGGAGATCGCGGAGCAGCCCTGACATGACCAGCCATACCGGAAGCACCACCCCCGGAGGCGCCACCACGCTGCACATCGTCGCGGCCGTCATCGTGCGCGACGACGGCCGTGCGCTGCTCGTGCGCAAGCGCGGCACGACGGCGTTCATGCAGGTGGGCGGCAAGATCGAGCCCGGCGAGGAGCCGGTCGCCGCGCTCGTGCGGGAGTGCGCGGAGGAGATCGGGCTCGTCGTCGACCCCGACGCGGCCCGACCGCTCGGCCGCCGTGCCGCCGTCGCCGCCAACGAGCCGGACCACGTGGTCGACGCGCACGTCTTCGAGGTCGCCCTGCCCGCCGGGTTCGCCGTCGAGACGCGCGCCGAGCTCGAGGAGCACGCCTGGGTCGACCCAGCCGCGCCGGTCGCGCCGCACCCGCTCGCGCCGTTGTCCGCGGACCTCATGGCCGACGTCGCCGCCCGATGAGCTCGGGGCCGCGCCGCGGCGCGATCCACCACGTCGAGCTCTGGGTGCCGGACCTCTCGCGCGCCGTGCGCTCCTGGGGCTGGCTCCTCGGCGAGCTCGGCTACCGCCCGCACCAGTCGTGGGAGCACGGGCGATCGTGGCTGCTGGACGACGGCTACGTCGTGGTCGAGCAGAGCCCGGCGCTCTCCGCCGCCACCCACGACCGGCGCCGCCCGGGCCTGAACCACCTCGCCCTGCACGCCGGGTCCCGCGCGCAGCTCGTCGCGGCCGCACCCGCGCACGGGTGGACGCTGCTCTACGCGGACCGGCATCCGTACGCCGGCGGCCCCGGCCACCACGCTGCCTATCTCGAGGACGCGGACGGCTTCGAGGCCGAGCTCGTCGCAGACTGACCGCGCCGGGCCGGCACTACCTCGCGCGGACCGGTACTACCTCGCGAGAGCCCGAACTACCTCGGCAGGGCGGCGCGCAGGTCGCCCAGCCAGCCGGCGAGGTTGGCCACGGAGTCGGGCATGAACGGCACCTCGTCGAGCATCCGCAAGAAGCGGGCGGGCGCCACCCACGCGCCCCAGGCGACCTCCTCGGGCTGCCAGGTGACGGGTCCGTCGTAGGTGCACTCGTAGAGGAACTCGCGCATCCGCGTGCGGTCGTCGGCATAGTCGGCGAACCCGAGCGGCACCAGCTCCACGCCGGTGACACCGAGCTCCTCCGCCAGCTCGCGGCGCGCGGACTCCAGCGGGTCCTCCCCGGCGCGCAGCACGCCGCCCGCGCAGAAGTCGTAGCGACCGGGATACAGGTCCTTCGTGTCGGTGCGGCGGTGCACGTACACCTCGCCGGCGCCGTTGCGCACCACCACGGCGGTGGCCGCGTGCCGCAGGTTCTCCGCGCGCACCCGGGACCGCGGCGCCGCCCCGCACGGGCGCCCCGCCTCGTCGTACAGCGCCACGACCTCGTCAGCGGACCCGTCCATGCGAGCATCCTGCCGCACCGGTCGCCCCGGCATGACAGATGTCACGACGCACCCGTGCGCGCCTCACGGAACCCGGTGACGGGTGGCACTACCTGCGACGACACCCCGCCGCGAGGGTGGAGGCATGACTTCGGAACCCATCGTCCACGTCCGCGGGGCACGCCGCCGGTACGGCACGTTCGAGGCCGTCCGCGGGGTCGACCTCGACGTCCACCGCGGGGAGCTCGTCGCCCTGCTCGGCACCAACGGCGCGGGCAAGACGTCGTTCGTCGAGCTGGTCGAGGGGCTCGCGCCCGCCTCGGGCGGCACGGTCCGGGTGCTCGGTCGCGACCCGTACCGCGAGCGGCGGCACGTCGTCGGCTCGCTCGGGATCATGCTGCAGAGCGCCGGGTTCTCCGGCGACCTCACCGTCGCGGAGACGGCGCGCACCTGGGCCGGCACCCTGTCCCGCCCACGCCCGGTCGCCGACGTCCTCGCCGCCGTCGGGCTGGAGCACCGCGCCGACGTGCGCGTCGCCAGCCTCTCGGGCGGGGAGAAGCGCCGCCTGGACCTGGCGCTCGCGACGATGGGCGACCCCGAGCTCCTCTTCCTCGACGAGCCCACGACCGGCCTCGACCCGGAGAGCCGCCGCGCCACCTGGGCGCTGGTGCAGGGCATGCTCGACGCCGGCACCACGGTGCTGCTCACCACGCACTACCTGGAGGAGGCGGAGCAGCTCGCCGACCGCATCGCGATCATGCAGGCCGGCCGGGTGGTGCGGACCGGGTCGGTCGCCGACGTCGTCGCCGCGGAGCCCGCTCGCGTCGAGGCCGTGGTGCGCAACGAGGCCGGCCGGGCCGTCACCCCGGCCGTCACGGACCTGCCCGCGCTGGCCGGCGTCGTCGGCGTCCCCGACGTGGACCGCACGGGCCGCCTGCGGCTGCGCACCACGCGCCTGCAGGACGACCTGCTCACCCTGCTGCAGTGGGCCGACGCCCGGCGCCTGCGGCTCGACGACCTCGATGCCCGCGCGGCGTCTCTCGAGCAGGCGTTCCTCGCCCTCGACGACGCCGCTGCGGGCGCGCCCGGCCCGACCCGCACGACCGACACGGAGGCAGCGGCATGACCACCACGACCACCACCCCCGCCCCTCGCCGGGACACGACGGGCACGGGCGGCGGCGCCCGCCGTGTCGCCGCCCTCGCCCGCGCGGAGCTGCGCCTGCTGGTGCGCAACCGCACCGCGCTGTTCAACGCGCTCGCGCTGCCGCCGATGACGGTGGCGCTGTTCGCCGCCCTCGGCACGGTCGGCGACGGCGGTGCCCCCGCCGCGACGGCCACCCTGCTGCTGAACCTGCTGACGTTCATGGCGCTCGCGTTCGTCGTCTACTACAACCTCACGGTCGCGTTCGTGGCCCGGCGCGAGGAGCTGGTGCTCAAGCGCTACCTGGTGGGCGAGTGCTCCCGGGGGGAGATCCTGGTCGGTACGGCCGTCCCGGCGGTCGTGGTGGCGCTGGCGCAGACGGTGCTGGGGATCGTCGCGGTGTCGGTGTTCCTCGCCCCGCCCGCATTCGTCAACCCGCTGCTCGTGGTGGTGGCCGTGCTCGGCGGGGCCGCGATGCTCACGCTGTTGGCCGCCGCGACGTCCGGGCTGTCCCGGACCGTGGAGTCCGCGCAGCTCACCACGCTTCCGCTGCTCATTGTCGCGATCCCGTTCGCCGGCCTCTTCGGCGCGCCCGGCGCGTCGAGCGGAGTGCTCGACACGATCGGCACGTTCACCCCGCTGCGCCCGATCACCGACCTCATGCTCCTCGGCGCCGGCGGGATCGACGGCGACGGCCAGGTGGTGACGTTCGCGGAGACGTTCGGCGCCGCCGCGGTGCCCGTCGTCGTGCTCGCGGCGTGGACCGCGCTCGGCGTGCTCGCCTCCCGGCGGTGGATGCGGTGGGAGCCGCGGCGGTGACCCACCCGCGTGGCAGGCTGGCCCCGTGACGACCGACCGGCCGACCGCGGTGCCGCGCACCGGCGGTGCTCGCGGGGTCGAGCTGTACACGCGCGTGAGCCTGTACATGTTCGTGCTCCTCGAGCCGTTCTTCTCCCTCTACGCGGTGGCGGCGCTGTCCCGGCTCGGGGTGACACCGTCGGCCGGCGGCGCCGCCGCCCTCGTGGTCCTGGTGCTCACGCACACCGGCCTGTGCCTGGCCGCGGTGCACACCGGGTTCGACCGGGCGTTGTGGTCCGGCCGGCGGCCGCGTCCCGTCGTCGTCGCCCTCCTGCTCGCGACCGTCGCCGTCGCCGTGGCGGCGGTGGCGGTGCTCCCCGCCCTGGCCGGCGGGGGCCTGGGCGACGATCCGCGCGGCCTGATGATCGGGGTGTGCGGCGCGGCAGCCTGCGGTGCGCTCGCCGTCGCGAGCCGGTACCGGCGGGTGGTGCTCGCCGGGATCGTCGTCGGGGCGGTGGTCGCCGTCCTCCGGGTGCTCGCGGGCGTCGAGCCCGTCGCGGCCTCGGTCCTCGCCGGCGCGGTGGTCTTCGTCTTCACCATGTTCTGGGGCGGCACGGTGCGGATGTCGATGTGGATGGTCGAGGTCGTGCGTCGGCTCGACGACGCCCGCGGGGTCGCGGCGCGACTCGCCGTCGCGGAGGAGCGGCTGCGCATCGCCCGCGACATGCACGACGTCGTCGGGCGGGCCCTGTCCGCCGTGGCCGTGAAGTCGGAGCTGGCCGCGGCGCTGGCCCGGCGCGGCGACCCGCGCGGCGCGGACCAGATGGACGAGGTGCGCACCCTCGCGCAGGAGTCGCTGCGCGAGGTGCGCGGCGTCGTCGCCGGCTACCGCAGCGCGAACCTGGCCACGGAGCTCGACGGCGCGCGGTCGGTCCTGCGGGCGGCGGGCGTCTCGGTGCGGGTCGTCGGCGACGTGCCCGACCTCGCGGCCCCGCAGGCCGAGGCCCTGGCGTGGGTGGTGCGCGAGGGCGTCACCAACATCGTGCGGCACTCCGACGCCCGCGAGGCCCGCATCGACCTCGCCGACCTCCGCAGGCCCGCCGGTCGCGGCGCACCCGAGCTGGCGCTCACGGTCACCAACGACGGCGTCCGCGCCACCACGTCGGCCCCCGACGGAGGGGGAGCGGGGCTCGTCGGGCTGCGCGAGCGCCTGGCGGCGGTGGGCGGGGCGCTCGACGCCGAGGCGCGCGGCGACCGGTTCGTGCTCACCGCCCGCGTGCCCGCCCCCGGGCCCGCTCCAGAGGACCCCGACCCGACCCGAGAGGCCGCCGCATGATCCGCGTCGTGCTCGCCGACGACGAGACCCTGATCCGCGACGCCGTCGCACAGCTCCTCGACCTGGAGGCCGACCTGGAAGTCGCGGCGGTGGCCGGGAGCGGCCCCGAGGCGGTCGCCGCGATCGAGCGGCACCGGCCCGACGTGGCGGTGCTCGACCTGCAGATGCCCGGGTTCGACGGCATCGAGGTCGCGGAGCGGGTGCGGTCGGCGGTGCCGGGGTGCGGCGTCGTCGTGGTCACGAGCCACGGGCGGCCCGGGCACCTCAAGAAGGCGCTCGCCGTCGGGGTGCGCGGGTTCCTCCCGAAGTCGGCGTCCGCGGTGGTGCTGGCGGCGGCCGTCCGGCAGGTGGCCGACGGCGGCCGGTACGTGGACCCCGAGCTCGCCGCCGACGCCATCTCCGCGGGCGACTCGCCCCTGACCGCCCGGGAGGCGGACGTGCTCGAGCTCGCGGCGGACGGCGCGCCGGTCGAGGAGATCGCGGAGCGCGCCGCGCTGGCGCCCGGCACGGTGCGGAACTACCTGTCCTCGGCGGTGGCGAAGCTCGGCGTCGCCAACCGGCACGAGGCAGCGCGTCTCGCGCGCGCCCAGGGATGGGTCTGAGCGTCGGCGGCGGCCCGTAGGCTGGACCCTTGTGTACGAGGGCGCAGTCCAGGACCTGATCGACGAGCTCGGCCGCCTCCCCGGCGTCGGGCCCAAGAGCGCGCAGCGCATCGCGTTCCACCTGCTCGCGGCGGACGCGGCCGACGTGCGCCGGCTCGCCGACGCGCTCACCGAGGTCAAGGCGCGCGTGCAGTTCTGCGAGACGTGCGGCAACGTCGCCGAGTCGGAGCGGTGCCGCATCTGCGCCGACCCGCGCCGCTCCGACGACGTGATCTGCGTGGTCGAGGAGCCCAAGGACGTCGTCGCGATCGAGCGCACCCGCGAGTTCCGCGGCAGGTACCACGTGCTCGGCGGCGCCATCAACCCGATCGAGAACGTCGGCCCCGACGACCTGCGCATCAGCCAGCTCATGACCCGCCTGGCCGACGGCGCCGTCACCGAGGTCATCCTCGCCACCGACCCGAACATCGAGGGCGAGGCGACGGCCACGTACCTGTCGCGGCTCATCGCCCCCATGGGCGTCACGGTCTCCCGTCTGGCCAGCGGCCTGCCCGTCGGGGGAGACTTGGAGTACGCGGACGAGGTGACCCTCGGTCGCGCGTTCGAGGGCCGGCGGGTCGTCGGCGGCTGACCTGCCGCGACGCCCGCGACGGGCACCGACCGGCTTGACCGACGCCGCCACCGCGGCAGGAGGGGGCAGCACCGTGGGGGAGATCGAGGCGGGATCGGAGTTCCGGGACGTCGCCGAGCAGATGTCCGCTCAGGCGCGCGTGTTCCTGTCGACGACGACGCAGGTCGCGTCCGGCGCCGCACCCGGCGCGGAGATCGCGCTGCTCATCCTCGCGACGTCCGACCTGCTGTCCGCGGGCGCGCGCCTCGCCGCCATCGTGGACGTCGTCCCCGCCGAGCGGTGGGAGCCCGACGCCGGTCCCGAGACCGACGTCGACCCGCTGCGCGACGCCCTCGCGAAGATGTTCGACGGCTTCGACGACTACGTCGAGGTGTCGGACCCGGCGCTGAGCGCCGACGTCGCGCCCGCCACGCTGTCCGGCGACCTGGCGTGCGTCGCCGAGGAGATCGCCAAGGGCCTGCAGCACTTCGACGACGGCCACGAGCTCGAGGGCCTGTGGTGGTGGCAGTTCAGCTACCTGTCGTCGTGGGGCGAGCGCGCGTCGTCGGCGCTGCGCGTGCTGCAGGGCGTGCTGGCGCACCTGCGCCTCGACGTCGCGGACGACGTCGCCGCCGAGGCGGAGTACGACGCGCTCCACTCCTGAGCGTCCCTGAGGGAGCGCGGCGCGGCGTGCGAGGATTCCTCGCGTGCCCGACCTCGACACCCTCACCATCGTGCTGCTCGTGCTGGCCGGGCTCACGGCCGGCTGGGTCGACGCCGTCGTGGGCGGCGGCGGCCTGATCCAGCTGCCGGCGCTGCTGCTGGTGCCGGGCATCTCGCCCGTGCAGGCGCTGGCCACGAACAAGCTCGGTTCGATCATGGGCACGTCCACCAGCGCCGTGACGTACTACCGGCGCGTGGGCCCCGACCTCACGACGGCGGGCCCGATGGCGCTCGCCGCGCTGGCGGGGGCCTTCGGCGGCGCCGCGCTGGCGAGCCGCATCCCCGCCGACCTGTTCAAGCCGATCATCCTCGTCGTGCTGATCGGCGTGGCGACGTACACGGTGCTCAAGCCGAAGCTGGGCGCGCACGACAACCTGCGCTGGGAGGGCAACCGGCACCGCTGGACGGCCGCCGGCATCGGCCTCGTCATCGGCGCGTACGACGGCCTGCTCGGCCCGGGCACGGGCACGTTCCTCGTCATCGCGCTGGTGAGCGTGCTGGGCTACGCCTTCCTGCCGGCGTCCGCGCTGGCCAAGATCGTCAACTTCGCCACGAACCTGGGCGCGCTGCTGTTCTTCGTGCCGCACGGCGCCGTGCTGTGGGGGCTGGGGCTGATGATCGGCGCGGCGAACCTCGTGGGCGCGTACGTCGGGGCGCGCATGGCGGTGGCGAAGGGCAGCGCGTTCGTTCGCGTCATCTTCGTGGTCGTGGTGGGCGCGCTGATCGTGAAGCTCGGCTACGACGTCGTCACCGGGGCCTAGCGGTGCGAGGGACCCGCCGGGAACTCGTTCAGCAGCGCTGAGGTGACCTTCACGTCCCGCAGCTCGCTCCAGCCGACCTCGCGGGTGAGCCGCCACCAGGCGTCCCTGGTGGAAATGCGCTCCCTCCGGCCGTCGCGGATCCGGTAGAGGATGCCCGTGTGCTCGGACCTCGCGAAGTGCGAGATGGACTCGATGTCGAAGGCGTTCTTGGCCGCGTCGGGGATCCGGGGGTCGCTGCAGTCGCCACCCCAGTGCCGCACGGTGCTGCAGGCGGTCGCCCACATGAGATCGCCGTTGCCGTCGAGCATGACGTAGCGGCCGGACGGCACCCGGGCCCAGCGGGTGTCGAAGTCGGTGCCCCGCTTCAGGCTCGTGAGGAACGTGTAGCTCGCGTACGAGGCCCGGCCGAGCCGCTTCGCCAGCGCCCCGCGGGCCGCCGTGCTGGTGATGAGGTGCCGCGTGCCGCCGGAGACGAACCAGACCTCGCCGCGCGGGACGTGGGGCCGGTACTCGATGAGGTAGCCGGTGCTCCTGTTCCAGAGGTGCTTCCACTTGGCCTGGTCGTTCTCGACCTTGCTGCGGATCTCGGTCATGCGCTGGTAGATCGAGACGCCGGGGCAGGCGGTGCTGGCGACGTCGCGGTGCCCGGAGATCCGGGCCTCGCGCGAGCCGTCGAGGGTGGTGTAGCCGCGGGCGGGCACACCGTGCAGGGCGAGCTTCCACGCCAGCAGGTCGATGACGCCGCGGACGGCCGCGTGGCTGACGGTGGCCTGCTGGTAGTTGCCGAGGACCGACACGCCGACGGTCTCGTCGTTCACCCCCAGGGCGTGCGCCCCGACGATCTCGAGCTCGACGCCGCCCGCGCGCCCCTCCCAGATGCGGCCCCACTTGTCGACGAGGAAGTTGTAGCCGATGTCGCCCCAGCCGCGGGTCTTCGCGTGGTACGTGTAGATGCCGCGGATGATCGAGGGCACCTGCGAGGACGTGTAGCTGTTGGTGCCGGCGGTGTGGTGGACGATCGCGCCCTTGACGTCACCCTGCCGAGGGGTCCAGGTCATGAGGGACTCGTCCGCGCCCCAGTCGGCCCGGGAGCGGATGGCGGGGCCGTCGTGCTGGTCCCCGGTCGCTACGGTGCTCGGCAGCCGCACGACGCCGCCGGCGCTCATCCCGAACGGGGTGGAGGCGTCGGCCGCCCCGTCGGAGGCCGCTCGGTCCACCGCCCCCTCGCCGGGGTCGATCACGACCAGCTCGACGCCTGTGACGTCCTCGGCGGCCACGCCCTCGACGGACACCTCGACCCGGTCGACGTCCCCGACGACGAGGGGCGCGGACCCGCCCGAGGCCGCCTCGGGGTCGAGCGCCTCGACCTCCATCGGGCTCCAGGGCGACCAGGTGGCTCCTGCGTCGTCGGAGGTGCGGGCCGCGATGGTCAGGTCGGCGTCGGCGGAGCCGGACCACGTGACGCCGACGGTCGCGAACCCGCTGACGTCGGAGGCGGCGGTGACGACGTCGCCACCGGTCGTGGCCTGCGCCGAGCCCGAGCCCGGGCCCGAGCTCCGACCCGAGCGCGGGGTCGGGGCAGCGGCGTCGGGGACCTTCGCCCGCGTCGTCTCGATGGTGGCCTCGACGGCGGACGGGTCGTCGCTCGCGGTGGTCGCGGGGGCCGTCGTGGCGGACGACGGGAGGTGCTGCGAGGCCAGGGCCACGGGGGTCCCGGTGGCGGCGAGCGCCAGGCTCACGGCGGTGGCGGCAGCAGCTCTCCAGCGGTGTGCTGTCATCGGTCGGTCTCCCGGCACGGGTCGGAGGCGGACCACGCCAACATAGGCCGGTTCGTGCCTTCGCGCGGCCCGGAGCGCGCGCCGACCTGCCCGGCCGCCCGATGCCGGGCTCCGGGACCTCCTGGGGCCACGATGCGAGACGGCGACGGTGGGGCCGCCCGGACGGCACGTACCATCGACGGGCAAGCACAAGCCCCGGCGGACCGTTGAGAGAGACGGAGGCCGGCCAGCAGAAGGTTGTGACATGGCACTTGTCGTGCAGAAATACGGCGGATCATCCGTCTCCGACGCCCACAGCATCAAGCGTGTGGCGAAGCGGATCGCCGCGACCAAGCGAGCGGGGAACGACGTCGTCGTCGTGGTGAGCGCCATGGGCGACACCACCGACGAGCTCCTCGACCTCGCCGGGCAGATCACCCCCCTCCCACCGCAGCGCGAGCTGGACATCCTCCTCACCTCGGGCGAGCGCATCTCGATGTCCCTGCTCGCGATGGCGATCACGAACCTCGGGGTCAAGGCGAAGTCCTTCACCGGCCAGCAGGCCGGCCTCATGACCGACGCGGTGCACGGCCGCGCGCGGCTCGTGGACGTGGTGCCGCACCGCATCCGCGAGACGGTGGAGAAGGGGCAGGTCGCGATCGTCGCGGGCTTCCAGGGGGTCAGCTCCACCAACGACGTGACGACGCTCGGCCGCGGCGGGTCGGACACGACGGCGGTCGCGCTCGCGGCCGGCCTCGACGCCGACGTCTGCGAGATCTACACCGACGTCGACGGCGTGTTCACCGCCGACCCGCGCATCGTCCCGAGCGCCCGCAAGATCGACCGCGTCACCTACGAGGAGATGCTCGAGCTCGCGGCGTCCGGCGCGAAGGTCCTGGCCCTGCGTGCCGTGGAGTACGCGCGCCGCTACGACGTGCCCGTGCACGTGCGCAGCTCGTTCAGCAACACCACCGGCACCCTCGTCACCGGCACGCACGGCGACGCGATCGACCCGAACGCCCCGGCGGCCGAGCAGGAGGAAACCCAGATGGAAGCCCCGATCATCTCCGGCGTCGCGCACGACCGCAGCGAGGCCAAGATCACCGTCGTCGGCGTGCCGGACAAGCCCGGCACCGCCGCCCGCATCTTCGAGGTCGTGGCCGGCGCGGGCGCGAACATCGACATGATCGTGCAGAACGTCTCGGCCGCCCACACCGGGCTCACGGACATCTCCTTCACGCTGCCGCACGCCGACAGCCCCGGCACCCTGGCCGCGCTCAACGCGCTGCAGGAGGAGCTCGGGTTCGCGTCGCTGCAGTACGACGACCAGATCGGCAAGCTGTCGCTGGTCGGTGCGGGGATGAAGTCGCACCCCGGCGTCTCGGCGCGCCTGTTCGGCGCCCTGCGCGACGCGGGCATCAACATCGAGATGATCTCCACCTCGGAGATCCGCATCTCGGTGGTCACCCGGGAGGACGCCCTGGACGACGCCGTGCGCGCCATCCACACCGCGTTCGACCTGGACTCCGCCGACGGCGAGGCCGTCGTCTACGCCGGAACCGGGCGGTGACGCGCTGATGGTCCAGATCAACGAGTCCGGGATCAACGTCGCCGTCGTCGGCGCCACCGGCCAGGTCGGCGGGGTCCTGCGTCGCCTCCTCGTGGAGCGCGCCTTCCCGGTCAAGGAGCTGCGGTTCTTCGCCTCGGCGCGCTCGGCGGGCAGCACGCTGCCGTTCGAGGGCGTGGACGTCGTCGTGGAGGACGTCGCGGCCACGGCCACCGACGACCTCGCGGACGTCGACGTCGCGATCTTCTCGGCCGGCGGCGGCACGTCGCGCGAGCACGCGCCCCGGTTCGCCGAGGCAGGCGCCGTCGTCATCGACAACTCGTCCGCGTGGCGCCTCGACCCCGAGGTGCCGCTGGTCGTCTCCGAGGTGAACCCGGAGGCGGTCGCCGACGCCGCCAAGGGCATCGTCGCGAACCCGAACTGCACCACGATGGCCGCGATGCCGGTGCTCAAGCCGCTGGCCGACGAGGCCGGTCTGGAGCGGCTGCGCGTCGCGACCTACCAGGCGGTGTCCGGCTCTGGCCTGGGCGGGGTGCGGGAGCTCGCCGACCAGGCGCGTGCCGCCGTGGCCGGCGACCTCGAGGGGCTGGCGCACTCGGGCGGGGCGGTGACGTTCCCTGAGCCCGAAAAGTACGTCGCGCCCATCGCGTTCGACGTGCTGCCGCTCGCGGGCAACCTCGTGGACGACGGCTCCGGCGAGACGGACGAGGAGCAGAAGCTCCGCAACGAGTCCCGCAAGATCCTCGGCCTGCCCGACCTGGCCGTCGCGGGGACGTGCGTCCGCGTGCCGGTGTTCACCGGGCACTCGCTGGCGATCCACGCCGAGTTCGGCGCCGCGATCACGCCCGAGCGGGCCCGCGAGCTGCTGGCCGCCGCGCCCGGCGTCGAGCTGGCCGACGTCCCCACGCCGCTGCAGGCGGCGGGCGCCGACCCGTCGTTCGTCGGGCGCATCCGCACCGACCAGTCCGTGCCCGGCGGGCGCGGCCTCGTGCTGTTCGTCTCGAACGACAACCTGCGCAAGGGCGCGGCGCTCAACGCCGTCCAGATCGCGGAGATCGTCGCCGCCGACCTGGCCGAGCTCGACGCCCTCGACGACGTCGACGCGGCGGAGGCTGCCCCCACCCCGGCCGCCGGCTGAGGCGACCCGAGACTGCCGAGGTAGTGCGAGCCGTGCCGAGGTAGTACGAGGGCCGTGGTGAGCGTCGCTCACCACGGCCCTTCGTCGTGCGCGGCGTCGTCGAGGAGGTCGGCCAGGTCGGCCCCCGCCCGCAGGAGCGCCACGGACCGGACGGCGATCCGGTCTAGGCGCGCCCGCAGGGCCGCCTCGGCGTCCGCGGTGTCGCCGAGCCCGCGCAGCGCGGCGATGACGTCGCGGAGCGCGGTGATGCCGTACCCCGCGCCCCGCAGGGCGGCGACCACGCGGGCGGCGGCGACCGCGGGCTCGCCGTAGACACGCGCTCGGAGCGAACCCACGCGCTCGGGCTCCAGCAGCGCCTCGGCCTCCCAGTGCCGCAGCGTGGACGTGCGCACGCCGAGCGCGTCGGCGAGCTCGGTGATCGTCATGCTGCTCCCGGGGGAGGGGGGCGCGGGTTCGGCCCGGATCGTGTCGAGCCCCGCGAGCGCCTGGAGGGTCTGGGCCCGCTCGGCCGCGAGCCCGGCGTGCAGGTCGTCGACCGCGGCGGCCGCGTCGACGAGAGTCGCACCCCGGAGATCGATCATGGTGCGTCGTGCGATGACCGGCCCGACCGCGGCGGCGAGGCCGCGGTAGGCGCTCGCGGCGCGGACGTGGCGCGGGCCGTAGACGCGGTACCCGTTCCGCTCGCGGCGGGCGGGCGGCAGCACGCCGAGCCGCTCGAGGTCGCGCACCTGCTGCACGGAGTAGCCGGCGGCGCGGGCGACGTCGACGGTGCGCAGCGGACGGTCCATCCTTACCCCACAGAAGCACTTCAAGGTCACGCTTGAACCATGACGATACCGACGAGCATGGATCAGATCATCGGAACGGTGCGGGGCCTCGAGGGGGTGCTCGTCCTCGAGCCGCGCCCGGGCGACGGCACCCCGGAGATCGCGTGGGGCGACGCGTTCTTCTACTACGCGCCCGACGGCGAGGTGCCCACGACCGTGCAGCCGTACGGCACGATCGTCACGAAGAACTACCCCGGCGACGCCGGCTGCGACCTCGACCGGCCCGACCGCTGGCGGGTCAACGTGCACGTCGGCCGCGACCGGGCGCGCGAGCTCGTCGGCGGCGGGGAGCCGGCGGACGTCGACGTGCTGCTCCCGCACCCGCTGTACGGCGACCTGGGGTGGGTGTGCGTGGTGAACCCGGCCGAGCGGACGACGCCCCTGGTCCTCGACCTGCTGCGCGTCGCCCACGCCGCCGCCCGGCGGCGGTACGAGCGGCGCCGCGGGCTCTCCTGAGCGCCGGCCCCGGGCGGCGAGGAGGCGGCGCACCTCCTTCACTGGAGAGATGCCGTGGACCGCGGACACCTGGTCCAGCCTCGCGTTCGTCGTCGCGGGCGCCTGGATCCTCGGGACGGCGCGCCGGGGCGGCGCGGGTGCCTCGCACCGCGCCGCGCTCGGCGCTCTCGCGGTGCTGATCGGCGTCGGCTCGATGGTGCAGCACGGACCGGCGCCGTCGTGGAACCCCGTCGTGCACGACCCGCCCCTGCTGGGCGCGTACGCGCTCGTCGCGGCGGACGCCGTCGCCGACCTCACCGGGCGACGGCTGCGCCCCTGGTGGTGGCTCGCCCCGACGCTGGCCGACGTCGTGCTCGCCGCCCGGTGGCCGGAGGCGTCGATCGGCGCGCAGGGCGCTACCGCGGCCGTCGCGGTCGTCGCCGTGCTGCTGCGCGCCCGGGCCCGGCCGCGACCGAGGCCCCGCCTGCTCCTGGCGCTGGCCGTGCTGGGGGTCGGCACCCTCGCAGGGATGCTCTCGCACCCCGCCTGGCACGTGCTCGCGGCGACCGCGATCGCGCTGGTCGCGCCCGCCGTCGGGCGCCGCGCCGCGCCGTGAGGGAGCACGACCTCGCCGAGAGGGGTTGCGCGTCCACGTGGGTCTATGGTTCATTAGTCGAGTAATGAACCCCAGAACTACTGAACCTGCGTGAGGAGGCCCGCGTGTTCGACGGTCCCGAACCCATCTACGTGCAGATCGCCCAGATGATCCGCGCGCAGGTGCTCGCCGGTGAGCTCGCGGAGGAGGAGCAGGTCATGTCGACCACTCAGTTCGCCACGACGTTCCGCATCAACCCCGCCACCGCCGCCAAGGCCTTCACCGGCCTGGTGGACGAGGGCGTCCTGTACAAGCGCCGTGGCCTGGGCATGTTCGTCGCCCCCGGGGCGCGTGAGCGGCTGCTGGACCAGCACCGCAAGGCGTACTTCGACGACGTGCTCGGCCCGGCGCTCGCCCAGGCCGACCTGCTCGGCATCCCGACCGACGACCTGGTCGCGTACGTCCTCGGCACCGACCGCCGGAAGCCCGGCGGCCCCACGACCACCACGGAGGAGCCATGACCCCCGCACCCTTCGGCGCCCGTCTCGACGACGTCGTCGTCCGGTTCGGAGCCCAGCGCCGCCTGACCGTCGACGGCGCGGCCGTCAAGGACGAGGCCGGCACCGCCCTCGACGGCGTGACCCTGGACCTGCGGCCCGGCGTCATCACGGGCCTGCTCGGCCGCAACGGCGCCGGCAAGTCCACGCTGCTCACGCTGCTCGCCGCGTTCAACCGGCCCACCGAGGGCACGGTCCGCGTCGGCGCGGGCGACCTGCTCGAGGACCCGTGGGAGAACCCGTGGGTCACCGCCAACGTGCAGCTGGTGCGCGAGAGTGGCGACCTGATGGACGACGACAAGGTCTCGGAGACGCTCAAGTACTACGCCGACCTGCGCCCGTACTGGGACGCCGACCTGGCCGCGCGGCTGCTCGACACGTTCGAGGTGGACCCCCGCAAGAAGCCGACCGCGCTGTCGCGCGGCAAGCGGTCCGCCGTCGGCGCCACGATCGGCCTCGCGGCGCGCGCCCCGCTGACGATCCTCGACGAGGTCTACCTCGGCATGGACGCCCCCACGCGGTACGCGTTCTACGACGAGATCCTCGCGGACTACGCCGAGCACCCGCGCACCATCCTGCTGTCCAGCCACCTGGTGGAGGAGGTCGAGCGCCTCTTCGAGGACGTCGTCGTGCTGCACCGCGGCACGGTGCTCCTCGCGGAGACCGCGGAGGAGATGCAGTCCCGCGGGTTCAGCCTCACGGGGCCCGTCGCCGCGGTCGAGGAGCTCGCCCGCGGCCGCCGCGAGCTGCACCGGCAGCGCCTGGGCGCGACCGTGCAGGTCACGATCGAGGGCGCGCCCGACGACGGCACGGCGGCCGCGGCCCGCGCGGCCGGCGTCGAGCTCGGGTCCCTGCCGCTGCAGGACCTGTTCGTGCGCCTCACCCAGCCGGAGGCCTCGCGCGGGACGGAGGCACGGCGATGAGCGCCGCCGTCGTCACGCGCGCCGAGCGCGACGCCTTCACGGCCCGGGCGCACGCGCGGGCGGTCCGGCGCGTGCTGCGGTACGTCGGCCAGGTGATGCTGGTCATCGGGGGCGGGTTCTGGGCGATCTTCCTCGTCTCCACCGTCGCCGTGCCGCTGGTCGTGCGCCAGGCGGGCGGCGTGATGGGCGGGGGAGCGATGACGGGCGCCGAGTACGCGGCGCCGTGGTTCGCGCTCTCCCTGGGCCTGATCGCCGTCGCCGCCCTCGTCGTCCCGCACCTCGCCGCGGGCGGCACCCGTCGGTCGCTGTTCACCGGCGCGGTGGTCGCCGCCCTCGTCGCGGGCGTCGCCTACGGCGCCGCGTACGCGCTGCTGGTGCTCGTCGAGCGGGCCCTCTTCGGCGCCCTCGGGTGGGAGTGGGAGCAGCTGGGGAGCGGGCTGGACGCCGGCGGCGCCTGGCTCGCCGTCACCTCCGCGGGCGAGGCGATCACCGTCGTCGTGTACGCCCTGGTCGGCATGGCCGCCCAGGCCTCCTACCGGACGTGCGGCGTGTGGCGCGGCACGCTGCTCCTGCTGCCCGGCCTGGTGCTGCTGGTGCTCGTGGACCACGCCACCCGCAACGGGGCGTTCGCGGACGCGTTCGGCGCGCTCGGGATGGGCGGGGACGGCGCGCCCGCCGCGCTCGGGCTGCTGCAGGCGCTCGTCGTGCTGGCGCTGGCCGTCGGCTGGACGTGGTGGCAGCTGCGCACCCTGCGACTGAGGCCGACGAGGTGAGCGCGATGACGACCTCGACAGCTCTCGCGACGCCCGGCCGCGCGCACCACCAGGCCGCGACCCGCGTCGCCCGCCGCCGCTTCCTGCGCGCGCTCCTCCTCGCCGGCCTGTGGTTCTGGGCGGGCTGGGCCCTGCTGGTGCTCTGCCTCCCGGTGATCGTCGAGCGCTGGGGCGGCGAGGCGGACGGCCTCACCTACGACGCCGCCGGCGGGCCCGTCCGCTGGGTCGCCTTCGCCGTCGGCGTCGTGGTCACCGCGGGCACGCTCACCGTGCACGTCGCGGCCGGGGGCACGCGCCGGTCGTTCGTCGACGGCGGGCTGCGCGCCGCGGCCGTCGCCGGCCCGGTCCTCGCCGTCCTCGGCGTGCTCCTCACGCTCGGCGAGCGCGCCGTCTACGAGCGGCTCGGCCGGTACTGGCAGGGCCCCTCCGCGGCGCTGGGCGTCGACTCCCCGACCGGGATCGTCGTCCAGGTCGCGGGCGAGGCGCTCGTCGTCGTCACCTACCTGCTGGTCGGCGTGGCCGTGGTCGCCGGCTACCGGCGCCTCGGCGCCTGGCGCGGCACCCTGCTCGTCCTGCCGCTCCTGGTGCCGGCCGCGCTGGCGGACGTCGCCACCCGCACCGGCCTGTTCGCGCTCGGGCTGCGCGGCGGGTACGACGACGTCGTCCTCGGCGTCGTCGGCACCGTCGGCGGCGCGCTCGCCGCGGCCGCGCTGGCCACCGCCGTCGCGAGCCGCATGCTCCACCCCGTCCCGTTCCGACCCTGACGCACCACCCCCGCCCCACCCGAGTAGAGAAGCGAAGGAGACCCGAGATGGCAGAGCCCATCGTGGAGGTCCGCAACCTCCGCAAGACGTACGGACCGAAGGTGGCCGTGGACGACGTGTCGTTCGCCGTCCAGCCCGGCGAGATCTTCGGCATCCTCGGCCCCAACGGGGCCGGCAAGACGACCACCGTGGAGACGCTCGCCGGCCTGCGGCAGGCCGACGGCGGTGCCGTGCGCGTGCGCGGCATCGACACGCAGCGCGACCCGGCGGCCGTCAAGGACATCCTCGGCGTGCAGCTCCAGGAGGCCACGCTGCACGACAAGATCACCGTGGGCGAGGCGCTGCGGCTGTTCGCCGGCTTCTACGCCGACCCCGCGGACCCCGCCGAGCTGCTGCGGCTGCTGGACCTCACCGAGCACGCCGACAAGCAGTTCGCGAAGCTGTCCGGCGGCCAGAAGCAGCGGCTGTCGATCGCGCTCGCGCTCGTCGGCAACCCGGAGATCGCCATCCTCGACGAGCTCACCACCGGCCTCGACCCGCAGGCGCGGCGCGCCACGTGGGACCTCGTAGAGCGTGTGCGGGCCACGGGAGTGACGATCCTGCTGGTCACCCACTTCATGGAGGAGGCCGAGCGGCTCTGCGACCGGCTCGTCGTCATCGACGCCGGGCGGGTCGTCGCCGAGGGGACGCCGTCGGAGCTGATCGACGGCCTGGAGGACGGCCGCACCGTCGTGGTGCGGTTCGCCCCCGAGGACGCGGGCCGTGGCGCCGCCGTGCTGGCGGACCTGGCCGAGCGGCACCCCGACGTCCGGCAGGTGGAGCCCGTGGGCGACGGCGCGGAGGTCGCCGTGACCGGGTCGCGGCGCGTGCTCTTCGCCGTGGTGCCCACCCTCGCCGAGGCCGACCTGGTGCCGGACGACGTCCGCACCGTCACCCGGACGCTCGAGGACGTGTTCCTCGCCGTCACGGGGCGCACCTACACGTCCGAGGAGCTCACGGAAGGAGCCCCACGATGACCGCCACGACCGCCACCGCCCTCCGCCCCCGACGACGCAGCCCCTGGGCCGGCTTCGGCCTGCTGCTGCGCACCGAGACCGCGGTCTGGCTCCGCGACGCCTCGTCGGTGTTCTTCGGGGTCCTCTTCCCGACGGTGCTCCTCGTCGGCGTGGGCTTCGGCATCCCCGGGATGCGGGAGCCGATGACCACCGACGTGCCGCCGGGCTCCGCCTGGTACGGCGTGACGCCGATCGCGACCTACCTTCCGACGGTGCTCGCCATGTCGATCGGCACCCTCGCCGTCCTGTCGCTGCCGGTCACCTTCGCCACCTTCCGCGACAAGGGCGTGCTGCGCCGCCTGTCCACCACCCCGATGCGTCCGCAGGCGCTGATCGTGGCCCACCTGACCATCAACGTCGTCACGACGCTGGTGGGCGCCGGTCTCGCGCTCGTCGTCGCACAGCTCGCCTTCGGCCTGGTGCGGCCGGAGCAGCTCGGCGTGGTGCTCGGCGCGTTCGTGCTCGGGATCCTCTCGATGTTCTCGCTGGGCATGCTGCTGGCCGCGGTGGTGAGCAAGCCCTCGACGGCGAACGCCGTCGGGTCGCTGGTCTACTTCCCGCTGCTGTTCCTCGCGGGGCTGTGGACGCCGGGCCCGATCATGCCCGAGGTCGTGCGTCAGATCGGCCAGTTCACCCCCATGGGGGCGGCGGCGCAGGCCATGGACGCCGGCTGGTTCGGCGACGGGTTCCCGATGCTGCAGTACGTCGTCATGGCGGCGTGGACCGTGGTGCTGCTGCCGCTCGCTGCGCGGCTGTTCCGCTGGTCCTGACGCCGTCCGGCGGTAGGGTCCCGGTCCATGCGCACAGTGGCGGAGCTGGCCGGCAAGTGGTTCGCGGTGCTCGTGGTGCTGGGCGGGGTGGCGGGGCTGCTGGCCCCGACCGCCCTCGCCCCCATCGCGGACCAGACGCCCCTGTTCCTCGGGATCATCATGTTCGGGATGGGGCTCACGCTGCGGGGCTCCGACTTCGGGCTCGTCGTGCGGCGGCCCTGGGCGGTGCTGCTCGGCGTGGTCGCGCAGTTCACGGTCATGCCCCTGCTCGCCTGGGGGATCGGGCACCTGTTCGGGCTCGAGGGCGAGGCGATGATCGGCATGATCCTCGTCGGCGCCGCCCCCGGCGGGACGGCGTCGAACGTCATCGTGTACCTGGCCAAGGGCGACACGGCCCTCTCGGTCACGCTGACCTCCGTGTCCACGCTGCTGGCACCGCTGCTCACCCCGGCGCTCGTGCTGTGGCTCGCCGGCTCGCAGCTCGACGTCACGTACGGCGCGCTCGTCACGTCCATCGTGCAGATCGTGCTGTTCCCCGTGCTGGCCGGCCTGCTGGTGCGGGCCTTCGCGGGCGGGCTGGTCGAGCGGTACATGCTGCCGTACCTGCCGCTGGTGTCCGTCCTCGGGATCGTCGTCGTGGTCGCGGGGATCGTCGCCGCGAACGCCGACGCCGTGCTCAGCACCGGCATCCTCGTGGCGCTCGCCGTCATCCTGCACAACGGCCTCGGCCTGCTGCTCGGGTACGGGGTGGCCACGGCGGCCCGGCTGGACGAGGCCGCCCGCCGCGCGGTGAGCGTCGAGGTGGGGATGCAGAACTCCGGCCTCGCGGCCAGTCTCGCCACCACGTACTTCACGCCGGCGGCGGCCCTGCCCGCCGCGCTGTTCTCCGTGTGGCACAACGTCTCGGGCTCCGCGCTCGCGTCGTTCTGGGCCCGGCGTCCCGTCGTCGCGGACGACCGGCGGGCGGCCGAGGGGGCGTCTACCCTGCAGCCGTGAGGCCGTTCCTGTTCCTCGGGACCCGTGCGGAGGACGCCGCGGCCGACGGCGAGTACGACGCCGTCCTGCGCTACTCCGGGCTGACCGCCGCGTCCCTGCGGCGCGTGCGGCTCGAGCGGGAGCCGCTGCCGCCCGTCGACCTGGACGGCCTGTCCGGGGTGATCGTCGGCGGTGGGCCGTTCAACTCCTCCGACCCGGAGGACGAGAAGTCCGCCGTCCAGCACCGCGTGGAGCGGGAGATGGCGGCCCTGCTCGACGTGCTCGTCGAGCGGGACTTCCCGTTCCTCGGCGCCTGCTACGGCGTCGGGACGCTCGGCACCCACGAGGGCGGCGTCGTCGACCGCACCTACGCCGAGCCGGTCGGCCCGGCCGAGATCGAGCTGACGCCCGAGGGCCTGGCCGACCCGCTGCTCGCGGGGATGCCGGCCCGGTTCACCGCGTACCTGGGCCACAAGGAGGCGGTGCGCGAGCTGCCGCCGTCGGCCACCCTGCTGGCCCGCTCCGCCGATGCGCCGGTGCAGATGTTCCGCGTGCGCCGGAACCTGTACGCCACCCAGTTCCACCCCGAGCTGGACCTGGCGGGCATCGAGCAGCGGGTCGAGGTGTACCGCACGTACGGGTACTTCCCGCCCGAGGAGGGCGACCGCATCGTCGCACGGTCCCGCGCGCACCGCGTCACCGAGCCGATGAAGATCCTGCCGAACTTCGTGTCCCGCTACGCCCGACCCGCGAGATAGAGAAGGCAGGTCCGCGAGATAGAGAGGCCCGGACGGGACCGCAGGCGTGCGGTCC
>NZ_JBHVBO010000052.1:0-21622 GCF_042668085.1 Isoptericola sp. NPDC057391
TGTGAGGTGGGGGTTTATGGGGGGGGGGGGGGGGGCGGGCAACGAGTTGGGGGGTGCCCGGGGGGAGGGGCACGCCCACGGCATGCGTCGGTGCCGGGCCTGGCCCGGGGGAGGTCAGCCCGCGAAGGGCGTGGCCTTGAGGATCTCGACGGGGATCTCGCGACCGTTCGGCGCGGTGTAGGCCACCTTCTCGCCGATGCGGTGCCCGTCGATCGCGGCGCCGAGCGGCGACGTCGGCGAGTACACGTCGAGGTCCGTCGTGTCGGCGATCTCGCGGGAGCCGAGCAGGAACGTCATCTCGTCCCCGGCGACGACCGCGGTGACGACCATGCCGGCCTCCACGACGCCGTCGTCCGCGGGCGTGCCGATCTGCACGTGCCGCAGCTTCTCGGTGAGCTCGCGGATGCGGGCCTCGTTCTTCGCCTGCTCCTCGCGGGCGGCGTGGTAGCCGCCGTTCTCCTTGAGGTCGCCCTCGTCGCGGGCGGCGGCGATGCGCTCGGCGATCTCGGTGCGGGCGGGGCCGGAGAGGTGCTCCAGCTCGGCCTGCAGCCGGTCGTGAGCCTCCTGGGTGAGCCAGGTGACAGTGCTCTCGGTCACGAGGGCTCTCCTTTCGTGGTGCTCGATGGCCTGTTTCGGCCGTGCGCGGGCGACCGACGGGCGTCGGCACGCGCGTCGGCTGGGGCAGGACTGCGTGTGAATCCCTCAGGATAGCCCGGGGAAGCGCCAGAACCCAGGTCTCTGCCCTGGGCGAACAGGGTGTGTTCGGTCGCGGGCGGTGTCAGGAGGCGTCGGGGACGTCGCAGGACTCGACGACCGCGGTGGTGGCCTCCTCGGACGTGCGGACCGTCACCGAGTACGTCGAGGTCTGCTGCTCGGCGGGCCCGACGGGCACCTCGAGGGTGCCGACCTGGGCGTAGCTCTGCGCGAGCGCCTCCACCTCGCAGACCGCCGTCGTGCCGGGCGGCATGTGCACCTGGAACGTGACGTCCACCTGCTCGGCGTCGCGGACGTCGAAGCCCACCATCTCCACCGTCACCGGGTCGCGACGGGTCTGCTCGACGGAGAACCAGGCGGCCACCCCGACGGCCGCCGCGAGGGCGGCGCCGATCGCCACCTTGGCCCCCGTGCCGAGCGGGCGCCGGCCTTCCTGCCGGCCGTCCTGTCCAGCACGCGACGTGCCGTACCGGTCGGCGGGGGGAGTGGGGCTGACGGGCTCGCTCATGGTGCACCATTGTCCCTGAACCCGCTGCCGACCCGTCACCCCGGGAGGGACCTTGTCCTCCGCCTCCTCCGTGCCGCCCACCCCGCGATCCGAGCCCCTGCGTCTGATGGCGGTGCACGCGCACCCGGACGACGAGTCCAGCAAGGGGGCCGCGACCACCGCGCGGTACGCCGCCGAGGGGGTGGAGGTGCTCGTCGTGACCTGCACGGGCGGCGAGCGGGGCGACGTCCTCAACCCGAGCTTCCAGGTGCCCGAGGGGCACGAGTTCGACACCCTCGAGGGGCGTCTGGCGGTGCGCCGCCTCGAGATGGCGGCCGCGGCCGACGCGCTCGGCGTGCGGCAGACCTGGCTCGGCTTCGTGGACTCCGGGCTCCCGGAGGGTGACCCGCTGCCGCCGCTGCCCGAGGGGTCGTTCGGCCTGGTGCCGCTCGAGGAGGCGGCCGCGCCGCTCGTGCAGCTCGTGCGCGAGTTCCGCCCGCACGTCATGACCACCTACGACCCGTCGGGCGGCTACCCGCACCCCGACCACATCAAGTGCCACGAGGTGGCGTTCGAGGCGTACCACGCGGCGGGCGACCCGTCCCGGTACGTCGTCGAGGGTGGCGCGGCGCCCTGGGAGCCGCTCAAGCTCTACTACAACCACGGCTTCTCGATGGCGCGCATGCGCGCCGTGCACGAGGCGATGCAGGGCGCCGGCCTGGAGTCGCCCTTCGGCGAGTGGATCGAGTCGCGCGCGGCGCGCGAGATCCCTGAGCGTGAGGCGACCACGCACGTCGCCGTCGCGGACTTCTTCGCCCAGCGCGACGCGGCCCTCGTGGCGCACGCGTCGCAGATCGACCCGGCGGGCTTCTTCTTCGCCGTGCCGCGCGACCTCGAGGCCGACGTGTGGCCCACCGAGGAGTACGAGCTCGCCGACTCGCGGGTGCCGACGTCGCTGCCCGAGGACGACCTGTTCGCCGGCCTGCGCGAGGGCGACCGATGAGCGCCGCCTGGGCGACCCTGCTCGCCGCCGCCCCGAGCCCGAGCCCCAGCCCGACCCAGGGTCCCGACGAGCTCCAGGTGACGCCGGGCCTCGCCGGGTTCGTCGCGACGTTCGCGGTGGCCGTGGCCTGCGTGCTGCTCTTCCTGTCGCTCACGCGGCACCTGCGTCGCGCGCAGCGCAACGCCGAGGAGCAGGGCATCCCGCTGGAGGAGCCCAAGCACTTCGGGCTCCACGGCCCGGGGCAGCGCCCCGGGGCGCCCGACATGCCCGGCACGACGCCTGACGGCGGCGCGGGCGACGGCGGCACGGGCGGCGGCAGGAGCGACGGCACGGACGACGAGCCCGGCCGATGAGCACGAGCGTGCGCGTCACGGTCGGCCAGCTCGCGATCACGGACGACCACGACGCCAACCGCGAGGCGGTCGCCGAGGCCTTCCTCGCCGCCGGCCGCGTGGGCGCGGACCTGCTGGTGCTGCCCGAGTACTCCTCCGGCTACGACCGTCACGGCGTCGGCGTCGAGCACGCGGAGCCGCTCGACGGGCCGTTCGTCACCGCCCTGCGCCAGCACGCCGCGCGGTACCGCATCGCGGTGGTGGCCGGCACCACGCTGCCCGCCTACGGTGCGTCGGCCACCGGCACCGGACAGCACCCCGCGGTGAGCGGCACGTTCCCCGCGGTCAGCGGCGCGTTCCCGGCGGTGACCGGGGCGTTCCCGGCGGTCACGGGGTCGCTGCCCGCGATCACGGGGACGACGCCGACGGTGGGGTCGTCCGGGCCGCCGACGCGCGCCTTCAACACCGTCGTCGCGGTCGACGCGACGGGCGCCGTCGTGGGCGCGTACCGCAAGGTGCACCTGTACGACGCGTTCGGCACCCGCGAGTCCGACCGCCTCGAGGCGGGCCCGGCCGGCGTGCCGCCGCTCGTGCTGCGGCTGGGGGACCTCACGTTCGGCGTCGTCACCTGCTACGACCTGCGCTTCCCGGAGTCGGCGCGCCGTCTGGTGGACGCCGGCGCGGACGTCATCGTCGTCCCGGCGGCGTGGGTGGACGGTCCGCTCAAGGCGGACCACTGGCGCACGCTGCTGCGCGCGCGGGCGATCGAGAACACGGCGGTGGTGATCGGGGTCGGGATGGCCGGCCCCGGGCTCGTGGGCCGCTCGCTGCTGGCCGGGCCGGACGGCGTCGTCGGCCTCGAGCTGGACGAGACCCCGCAGGTGCGCACCGTGGACCTGGACCCGGAGCCGCTCGCGGAGGTGCGCCGGCAGAACCCGTCGCTGGCCAACCGGCGCTACCTGGTGGTGCCGGCGGGCTGAGCCGCCGTCGTCGGGCCCGGGGGACCGCTACAGCGCCGCGAGGTAGATCGCCACGGTGTGGCAGGCGAAGCCGATCACGGTGAGCACGTGGAAGATCTCGTGGAACCCGAACCAGCGGGGCGACGGGTTCGGGAACTTGGTGCCGTAGACGACGGCGCCGAGGATGTACGCGATGCCGCCCGAGGCGACGAGCCACGCGACGGCGGCGCCGCCCGCGGCGGAGAACTGCGGGATGTAGCCGACCGCGACGCAGCCCAGCGCCACGTACACCGGGACGTAGAGCCAGCGTGGGGCGCTCATCCACAGCACGCGCCCGACGAGGCCGAGGATCGCCCCGCCCCAGACGACGGCGAGGAGCACGGTGGCGGTGCTGCGCGGCAGCAGCATCACGGCCAGGGGCGTGTAGGTGCCGGCGATGATGAGGAAGATGTTGGCGTGGTCCAGGCGCCGCAGGACGGCGGCGGTGCGGGGCGACCAGGTACCGGTGCCGAGGTGGTAGACGGCGCTGGTGCCGAACAGCATGACGGCGGTGACGCCGAAGATCGCGCAGGCGACCTTGTCGGCGGTCGTGTCGGCGAGGACGACGAGCACGATCGCGGCGGCCAGCGCCAGCGGGGCCGTGACCGCGTGGATCCAGCCGCGCAGGAAGGGCTTGATCAGGGCGGCGGTGTCGGCCGCGGCGGCGGACACCGTCTGGACGGCGTCGCCCACCGCGTCCTTCGCCTCGCGGGCGACCCCCTTGACGTCGGGGGCGTCGAGCCGGTCGCGCGGGCGGCCGTTGGGCTGGGCGGCTGCTGCCACGGGTGCATCTCCTTGCTCCGGACGTAACCTACGCATCCGTAGGTTACGCCAGCGTAGGGGACACGGCAGGGCTGGGGCGACCGGACGCCGTGAAGATCGTGCGCAGGGGTTGCGGGGCGTCCCGTAGCGGCCGCCCGAGCCCGGGACCTGCGGGTCCGCGGGAGCGGTACCGTTGACCCGCTCTCCGTCCGTCCCCGCCCCCGCCGGGCGCCCGCGCCGTCGCGCGCCCGCGGCCCGGCACGAACCTCCGAGGTCCCGCGTGCGCATGCCCCACCTGCTCTACGGCCTGTACGAGCGGCGCCTGGCCGCCTCGCTGCCGACGGCGCAGACGCCCCGGCACGTGGGCGTCATCCTCGACGGGAACCGGCGGTGGGCCCGCTCGTTCGGCGAGACCGCGGCCACCGGGCACCGGCGCGGGGCGGACAAGATCGCGGAGTTCCTCGGCTGGGCGGAGGAGCTGGGCGTCGAGGTCGTCACCCTCTGGATGCTGTCCACCGACAACCTCGCGCGGCCCGCGTCCGAGCTCGCCGACCTGCTCGACATCATCCGCGACGCCGTCCAGGACCTCGCGGAGTCGGGGCGCTGGCGGCTGCGCGTGGTGGGCCGCCTCGACCTGCTGCCGGGCGAGCTCGCGGGCGCCGTGCGCGGGGCCGAGCAGGCGACGAAGGACGTCCACGGGCTGCAGGTGAACGTCGCCGTCGGCTACGGCGGGCGGCACGAGATCGCCGACGCCGTGCGCTCGTACCTCAAGCAGGAGTCCGCCACCGGCGCGTCCCTCGAGGAGCTGGCCGAGCGGATCGACGTCGACGACATCGCCGCCCACCTGTACACCAAGGGCCAGCCGGACCCGGAGCTCGTGATCCGCACTTCGGGAGAGCTGCGTGTCGGCGGCTTCCTCATGTGGCAGAGCGCGCACTCGGAGCTCTACTTCTGCGAGGCGTACTGGCCCGACTTCCGCCGCGTGGACTTCCTGCGCGCCCTGCGCGACTTCTCCCGGCGGGAACGGCGCCTCGGCCGCTGAGCCGAGCCGGCGGGGGTCGGGCGGGGTATCCGGCGGGGATGTCGCCGGGCGTTCGTCGGAGGCCTGCGGCACACTGCCACGGTGACCCCGCCCGAGCCGACGCCGACGTCCGTGCCCCAGCCCGAGCACCGGACCCCGACCGACGTGCGGCTGGCCGCCGAGGCCTGGGAGTCGCTGTTCCGGGCGCAGGTCACGCTCATGCGCCGCTTCCAGGCCGACGACATCTGGCGTGACCTGTCGATGCGGGAGTACGACGTCCTGTTCACCCTGTCGCGCGCGCCGCGGGGCGAGCTGCGGCTGCGCGACCTCAACGAGGGGATGCTGATCGCGCAGTCGTCGCTGTCGCGGATGGTCGAGCGGCTCGAGGCGCGCGGCCTCGTCGCCCGGTCGGTGCCCGCCGACGACGCCCGCGGCACCCTGGTGCGGCTCACCCCGGAGGGGGCGCGGCGTCAGCGCGAGACCGGGCTGGCCCACGTGCGCACCATCGCGGAGTACGTCGGGCAGGCGCTGCCGCCGGACGAGCTCGAGCGGTTGCGCGGCGTGCTGGACCGGCTGCGGCTGGCTCAGGCGGACATCCCCGACCGTCCGTCGTCGGGCTGACGCACCCCACGCACGGGGCACCGTCGACAAGATGACAACACGTGCCTTCAACGTCACGTCGGCCAGGGGCCGTTCTCGGCGGGCCGGGCCCCGAGCCGGTGCCATGATGGCAATCATGTCGCTGACCCCCCAGTCGGCCGATGCCGGCCCGTACGACGCCCTGCTCCTGTACTCCTTCGGTGGCCCCAACAAGCCGGAGGACGTCGTGCCGTTCCTCCGCAACGTGACCGCCGGCAAGGGGATCCCCGACTCGCGGCTCGAGGAGGTCGGCGAGCACTACTACGGCTTCGGCGGCAAGAGCCCGATCAACGAGCAGAACCTCGCGCTGAAGGCGGCGCTCGAGGCGGAGCTCGCCGACCGCGGGATCGACCTGCCCGTCGTGTGGGGCAACCGCAACTGGGAGCCCTACACCACCGACGCGATCGACGAGCTGGAGCGCCTCGACGCCAAGCGTGCCGTCGCTCTGGTGACCTCCGCGTACTCGTCGTACTCCGGCTGCCGCCAGTACCGCGAGGACCTCGCGGTGACGCTGGAGAAGCGTGGCCAGCTGGGGCCGGACGGCTCCACCGGCGTGCAGTTCGACAAGATCCGCTCCTACTTCAACCACCCCGGCTTCGTCGCGGCGAACGCCGAGGCCGTGCTCGAGGCGTACGAGGCGCTCGAGGCGAAGGGCGGCGACCCGGCCGCGGCGAAGGTCGTCTTCGTCACGCACTCCATCCCCGACACGATGGAGGCGGCGTCCGGCGTCGGGCACGCCACGTACTCCGCGCAGCACCTGGACGTCGCCGCGGTGATCGCGGCCGTCGTCTCCGAGGTGCGCGGGCACGCCGTCGAGTGGGAGCTCGCGTACTGCTCGCGCTCCGGCCCGCCCTCGCAGCCGTGGCTCGAGCCGGACGTCAACGACCTGCTCACCGAGCGCGCCGGCCAGGGGCTCAAGGACGTCGTCCTGTCCCCGATCGGCTTCGTCTCCGACCACATGGAGGTGGCCTACGACCTCGACACCGAGGCCATGGCCACCGCCGCGGAGCTCGGCATGACGGCGGTGCGCGCCGGCACGGTCGGCACCCGCGCGGTCTTCGTGTCCGGGCTGGTCGACCTGGTCCTCGAGCGCGCGGCCCTGGCCCGCGGCGAGGACGTCGAGCAGGCCACCGTGGGCTCCCTGCCCGCGTTCCCGTCCGTCACGCCGCCGGACTGCTGCCTGCGCCGGCACGAGGAGCCCAGCGGCATCCCCGCACTCTGCTCGGAGGACATGCACCGATGAACCAGCCCAGCAGCGCCCACGACACCCCCCACGTGCACGGCGACACCGGGGAGGACGTCGACGCCGCCGCGATCAACGAGTCCCTCCGGTACGCGATGATCGCGGTCTTCTCCACGGCCGAGCCGCTGCCCGCGGCCGACGCCGAGCGCGCCGAGGTCGCCGCCGAGGCCGAGGCCGCGCTGTGGGACGGCCAGCCCGACGACGCCCGTGACCCGGCCCGCGCCGAGGGCGACGTCGTCGTGCGCGGCGTGTACGACGTCGCCGGCCTGCGCGCCGACGCCGACCTCATGGTGTGGGTGCACGGCCCGTCCGTGGAGTCCGTGCAGGGCGCCTACCAGCGGCTGCGCGCGTCGCGGCTGGGGTCGGCGCTCGCGCCGGAGTGGTCGGTCGTGGCGCTGCACCGCGCCGCCGAGTTCAACAAGGGCCACGTGCCCGCGTTCCTCGCCGGCGAGCGACCCCGCGACTACCTCTCGGTGTACCCGTTCGTGCGCTCCTACGACTGGTACCTGCTGCCGGACGACGAGCGCCGCACGATGCTGCGCGACCACGGCATGGCCGCGGCGGGCTACAAGGACGTGCGCGCCAACACGATGAGCACGTTCGCGCTGAGCGACTACGAGTGGCTGCTGGCCTTCGAGGCCGACGAGCTGCACCGCATCGTCGACCTCATGCGCGACCTGCGCGCCACCGAGGCCCGCCGCCACGTGCGCGAGGAGGTGCCGTTCTTCACCGGCCCGCGCGTCACGCTCGCGGACTGGGCGGAGAAGCAGCCCCGCGCCTGAGCTACCTCGCGCTCAGGGTGGCGACGACGACGGTGCCTCCGGTGGCGTCGTCGGCGTCCGGGTCTGCGTCGGTGACGACGGTCGCGCGCAGGCCGTGCGCCTCGACCAGCGCCGTCGCGCCGGGCACCTGGCCGGTGCCGACCTCGAACAGGAGCGACCCGCCCGGCGCGAGCCAGCCCGGGGCGGCGGCCACCACGCGGCGCACGACGTCGAGCCCGTCGGCGCCGCCGTCGAGCGCGACGGCGGGCTCGTGGTCGCGGGCCTCGGGCGGCATGGTCGCGATCGCGCCGGTCGGCACGTAGGGCGCGTTGCACAGCAGCAGGTCGACGCGGCCGCGCAGGTCTCCCGGCACGGCGTCGAGCAGGTCCCCCTCGTGGACCGCGGCGCCGAGCGGCAGCAGGTTGCGGCGGGCGTGCACGACGGCGGCCGGCTCGACGTCGCTCGCGTGCAGCGCCGGGGCGGCACCCGCGGCCCGCAGCCCCCGCAGGACGGCGCCGCCCACCGCGCCGCACCCGCAGCACAGGTCGAGCACCGTGGCCGGCGCGGGCAGCGCGAGCGCCGCCACCACCATCAGCTCCGTGCGGCGCCGGGGCACGAAGACGCCCGGCCCCACCGACCAGCGGTGGCCGGCGAACGCGACCCAGCCCAGCAGGTGCTCCAGCGGCTCGCCCGCGACCCGTCGCACGACGAGCTCCTCGAGGCGCTCGACGTCGGCGGATGTCTCGAGCAGCAGCGCCGCCTCGTCCTCCGCGAACACGCACCCGGCGGCGCGCAGCCGCGTGACGACCCGGCCTCTGACGGAGCCCGGGTCGTCCGTCGGCGGCGCGGCGTCCGACCGGTCGGCGCTCAGGGGTACAGCCCCCGGATGCGGTGCGCCTCGGCGGTGCGCTGCACGCCGATGACCAGCGCGGCGTCGCGCAGCGACAGGCCCTCGCGCTTGGCGAGCGCGGAGACGTCGCCGTACGCGGAGGTCATGCGGTGCTCGAGGCGGTCGGCGATCTCCTGCTCGGACCACCAGTAGGTCTGGTTGGCCTGCACCCACTCGAAGTAGGAGACGACGACGCCGCCGGCGTTGGCGAGCACGTCCGGCACGACCGTGACGCCGCGGGCGGCGAGCACGCGGTCGCCCTCGGTGGTGGTCGGGCCGTTGGCGCCCTCGACCACCCAGCGCGCCCGGACGCCCGCGGCGGTGTCGCCGTCGAGCACGCCCTCGACGGCGGCCGGGACGAGGACGTCGACGTCGAGCCCGAGCAGGTCGGCGTTCGACAGCGGGTCGGCGCCGTCGAAACCGACGACGGAGCCGGTCGCGGCGACGTGCGCGAGGAGGCGGGGGACGTCGAGGCCTGCGTCGTTGCGGAGCCCGCCGTACTGGTCGCTCACCGCGACGACGGTCGCGCCGCGCGCGGCGAAGATCGCCGCGGCGTGCGAGCCCACCTTGCCGAAGCCCTGCACGGCGACGGTGACGTCGGCCAGCGGCACGCCGGCCTCACCGAGCGCGGCGGCCGTGACGTGCACGATGCCGGCACTGGTGGCCGTGCCGCGTCCGCGGGAGCCGCCCACGGCGAGCGGCTTGCCGGTCACCACGGCGGGGATCGTGTACCCGCGGTTCACGGAGTACGTGTCCATGACCCAGGCCATGGTCTGCTCGTCGGTGCCCATGTCGGGCGCCATGACGTCGGTGTCCGGGCCGATCATCGGCATGATCTCGGAGGTGTAGCGGCGGGTGACCCGCTCGAGCTCGGCCGTCGTGTAGTCGCGCGGGTCGATGGCGATGCCGCCCTTGGCGCCGCCGTAGGGCAGGTCGACGATGCCGCACTTCCACGTCATCCACATGGCCAGCGCGCGCACCTCGTCGATGTCGACACCGGGCGCGTACCGCAGGCCGCCCTTGCCGGGGCCGCGGGAGATGTTGTGCTGCACGCGGAAGCCGTGGAACAGGACGGTCTCGCCGTCGTCGCGCCGCAGCGGCACGGCCACGTGGATCTCGCGGCGCGGGGTGGCGAGCATCTGGTGCTGGCCCTCGTCGTAGCCGAGCACGGCCACGGCGCTGGCGAGCTGGCCGTGCGCGGTGTCGAGCGTGGAGCTCGTCCGGGCGGGTGCGGCCGGGGAGGCCAGGTGGTCGACCGGGGTGTCGGGCAGGGGTGTCGAGGTCATCGACGTCGTCGTCGTCACGGGTCCTCCAGGACACGGTGCCGAGGGCCCCGGGTAGGGGCCCCGGCAGGGGTGGCGCGGCCCGGGATGGTGGGCCTCGGCGCCCACCGTAGTCGCTCCCGCGAGCACCTCAGCGGGCGAAACTCGCCGCCTTACGGAGCCGTGTCCGAGCGTTGACCCGACGATGCCGCCGGTTGAGCTGGTCGAGACCGGGGGGCGGGGATTCGACAAGCTCGACCGGCAACCGGCGGTGTCTCGCCGGGTGGCGCGTCAGCGCACGAACCGCCAAGCGGTCGGCAGCAGGGCGGCGGCGAGCGCGGCCTTGAGCGCGTCGCCGGGCAGGAAGACGACGGCACCGGAGAGCAGCGCGGCGCCCACGGGCATCCCGGAGCTCACCGCGAGCCACGGCACGCCCACGGCGTAGACGGCGAGGGTGCCGAGCGCGTAGGTGCCGACGGTGGACAGCACGCGGCGGTCGGCGCCGCGGCGCGCGAGCGCCCCGACGACCACGCCCGCCAGGAGGAAGCCGACGAGGTAGCCGCCCGACGCGCCGGCGACGGACTCCCAGCCCGCCGTCGCGCCGGCGAACACCGGCAGGCCGGAGACGCCCGCCGCGAGGTAGACCGCCTGCGCGGCGGCGCCGCGCCACGGCCCGAGAGCGGCGGCGCCCAGCAGGACGGCGAACGTCTGGCCGGTGAGCGGCACCGGCAGCCCGGGCACCGGGACCACGACCTGCGCGGCCAGCGCGGTGAGGGCGGCCACGGCGACGACGAGGAGGGCGTCGCGGGCGAGCGCACCCGGGAGCAGGTCGGCGAGGACGCGGCGCGGGCGGGCGGGGGAGAGCGGAAGGGCGGCTGCGGTCATGACGACGACGCTAGGCCGGGCGGCCGGGCGGGTCACGCACGGGTGCCGCACGAGTCCGGGCGCCTCGTTTGTACAGGTCGCACACACGGCCGGCCGAGTCCGGCGTGCCGGGGCCCGGGAGTTGTGGGAATCGTGCAGGCCGTGCGGTGGCATGTCCGGCATGTCGTAGATGGGGAGGGACGCCGAGCCGGTAGCCTCCGGCGACATGGCTGACAAGGACGTCACACCCCCCGACCTCGACCGAGACCTCGACCACGGCTCCGACGTGGAACGTCCCCGCTGGCGCCTCGTGGGACCCGGGCTGGTCGTCGCGGCCACGGGCATCGGCGCGGGCGACCTGGTCGCCACGCTCGTCGCGGGCAGCACGTTCGGGTACACGCTGCTCTGGGCCGCCGTCCTCGGCGTGATCATCAAGATCGTGCTGGTGGAGGGCGCGGGCCGGTGGTCGCTCGCCACGAACCGCACGATCTTCGACGGCTGGAAGTCGCTCGGCGCGTGGGCGAGCATCTACTTCGGCGTCTACATCGTGGTGTGGGGCTTCAGCTACGGCGCCGCCGCGATGTCGAGCTCGGCGCTGCCGCTCGTCGCGCTGTTCCCGCAGGTCGACCTGATCTGGTTCGCGATCGCCATGGGGCTGGTCGGCGCGGCCATCGTCTGGCTCGGCAGGTACAAGATGTTCGAGTACGTCATCGCCGTGCTCGTGGGCGTCATGTTCGTGACGATCGTGGGCTCCGCGGTGCTCACGGTGCCCAACCTCGGCCAGATCGTCGGCGGCCTGGTGCCGCGCATCCCCGAGGGCTCGATCCTCTACACGCTCAGCCTGGCGGGCGGCGTCGGCGGCACCATCACCCTGGCGGCGTACGGGTACTGGCTCAAGGAGAAGGGCTGGCACACACCGCGCTGGATGAAGGTCATGCGGATCGACAACGCGATGGCGTACGTGATCTCCGGCGTCTTCGTCGTCTCCATGCTGATCGTGGGGGCCGAGCTGCTGTACTCGTCCGGCATCACCGTCGCCGACGGCGAGGGCGGCCTGGTCGACCTGGCCGACGTGCTCGCCGAGCGGTACGGGTCGTTCATGGCGCCGCTGTTCCTGATCGGGTTCTGGGCGTCGTCGTTCTCGTCCGTCCTGGGCGTGTGGAACGGCGTCTCGCTGATGTTCGCGGACTTCGTCGCCACGGCCCGCGGGCTGGCGGCCGACGACCCGCGGCGCAAGGCCGGCGGCAGCTACTACAAGGCGTACATCCTGTGGCTCACCTTCCCGCCGATGCTGCTGCTCCTGCTCGACAAGCCCATCGCCCTCGTCGTCGCCTACGGCGCGCTCGGCTCGCTGTTCATGCCGTTCCTGGCGATCACGCTGCTCATCCTCATGAACTCCTCGCGGGTGCCGCAGCGGTGGCGCAACAAGCCGCTCACCAACATCGTCCTGGGCCTCGTGGCGCTGATGTTCGTGGTGCTCGGCGTGCAGCAGCTGGTCGAGGCGCTGGCGCCGGTCGCCGGCTGACGCGCCGCCGGTCCGTCAGTGCCCGAACTCGTCCGAGTCGGTGACCTGGCTCTCGCCCCGGTCGAGCCCCGAGACCGCCGCCAGCTCCTGGGGGTCCAACTCGAGGTCGAAGACGTCGAGGTTCTCCCGCTGGCGCTCCGGGGACGCCGACTTGGGGCACGTGACGTAGCCCTGCTGCGTGATCCACCGCAGCACCACCTGCGCCGGGCTGCGGTCGTGACGCCGCGCGATCTCGGTGATCACCGGGTCGTCGAGGAGCTCGCGCGGCTTGATCGGGCTCCACGCCTCCGTGACGATCGCGTGCTCCGCGTGGAACGCGACCGTGTCCGCGCGGGCGGCGTACGGGTTGAGGTTGATCTGGTTCACCTCGGGGGCGACGCCGGTCTCGTCCACCAGCCGGCGCAGGTGGTGCGGCTTGAAGTTGGACGTGCCGGCGGCGCGGATCAGGCCCTCGTCGCGCAGCGCGAGCAGCCCCTGCCAGGCCTCGACGTAGCGGTCCTGGTCCGGGTTCGGCCAGTGGATCAGCAGCAGGTCCAGGTAGTCGAGGCCGAGGCGGTCGAGCGACGCCTCGCACGCCTGCCGCGCCCCGTCGACGCCGTGCCAGCGCCTGTTGAACTTGGTCGTGACGAACAGCTCGGAGCGGTCCACGGACGCGTCGCGCAGCCCGCGCCCGACGCCGCGCTCGTTGCCGTAGTTCTCCGCGGTGTCGACGAGCCGGTAGCCGCCGTCGATCGCGGTGGCGACGGCGCGTGCCGCCTCGTCGTCGTCCATCGGCCACGTGCCGAGCCCGAGGGCGGGCATCGCGGTGCCGTTGGCCAGGGTGACGGTGGGTGCGGGCGCGGAGGTCGTCATGGCACGAACCTACGGTGCGGGCGGCGGGGTGGCCTCAGCTGCCGCGGGCGCGGCGCCGGAATGACGACGGCGTCTCGCCCGTGAGCCGGGCGAACGTGCGCGTGAACGAGGGCTGGTCGTAGAAGCCGGCGGCCGCCGCGACCTCGGCGAGCGGCGTCGTCGTGGACGTCAGCAGGTGCGCGGCGCGGTCCACCCGCGTGCGCAGCACGAGCTGGCGGGGGGAGAGGCCGAAGACCTTGCGCACCCGCCGGTCGAGGACGGCGGGCGTGCTGCCCGACAGCCGCGCCAGGTCGGCCACCGTCAGCGGGTCGCCGGGGGAGGCGTCGAGGTGCCGCTCGACGGCGGCGACCAGGCGGGCCATCGCGTCCATCGTCGCGTCGTCGGCGTCGCCCGAGCGCAGGTCCTGCGACACGGAGACGAGGCCGACCACGCGGCCGGCGGCGTCGCGCACGGGCAGCTTCGCGGTGAGGAACCAGCCCGGCGTGCCGCCCACGCGGCGGATGAGCTCGAGCTCGTTGCGCAGCGGACGGCCCGTGCGCACCACCTCGGCGTCCTGCGCCTCGTAGCGCTCGGCCAGCTCGGGCACGAAGAGGTCGACGGCGCGGCGGCCCAGCACCTGGCGGCGGGAGCGCTCGTTGGTGCGGCGCACGAACACCTGGTTCACGGCGAGATACCGGCCGTCGGCGTCTTTCGCGCAGAACATGACGTCGGACAGCTCGTCCATCAGGTCCACCATCACGGGGGACAGCGCGGCCATGAGGGCGGCGGTGCCGGGCACGTCGGCCGACGTCCCGGCGCGGGCCACGACCGGGATCGGGCCGGTGGGGTCGCCGACGGGCTCTCCCGGGGCGTCGCCCGAGGTGCCGTCGGTGTTGTCGGAATCTGCGCCCATCGCGCGCCCGATCGTACAAGACGGGCCCCGCCCGGAGGGCGCACCCTGGGGACATGAGTACCTCCGTTCCGGCGCGCGGCGGCGCCACCCCTTCCGCCGTGCACAGCGCCCCCACCGACGCGGGCGCCGAAGCCCTGGTCGAGGACGCCGTCGCCCTCGCCCACCACTGGATCGCCGTCGCCTCCGGCTCGTCCGGACAGGGCGGGACGACCACCCGTGCGGACCGGAAGACGCGCGCCACCGCCGAGCGGCTCGGCTCGCTCGTCTCCGACCCGGCCGGCCTCGAGCTCGCCGTCGGGTTCGTCGACGACGTCGCCCGGCCCCAGGACGTCGGCGTCGCCGCCACCGCGCTCGCCCGCCTCGGCCGGGACGCCGGCTCGGCCACGTTCCTCGGCCCCGTCGACCGCACCCTGTTCAAGGTCGGCGCCGTCGTCGCCCCCGTGCTGCCGTCCGTCGTGGTGCCGGCCGCGCGCGTGCGCCTGCGCCAGCTCGTCGGCCACCTCGTGGCCGACGCCGGCAAGGGCCTCACCGCGCACCTCGCCCGGACCCGCGCCGAGGGCTACACGCTCAACGTCAACCTGCTTGGCGAGGCCGTGCTCGGCGACGACGAGGCCGCCGCGCGCCTGCAGCGCACCATCGACCTGGTGCGCCGGCCCGACGTCGACTACGTCTCCGTGAAGGTGTCGTCCGTCGCGGCCCAGCTCGTCACCTGGGACCTGGACGGCTCGCGCGAGCGCGTCGTCGAGCACCTGCTGCCCCTGTACCGGGCCGCGCGCGACCACGGCGTCTTCCTCAACCTCGACATGGAGGAGTACAAGGACCTCGCGCTGACCACCGCGGTCTTCACGCAGGTGCTCGACCGCGAGGAGTTCCGCGACCTCGAGGCCGGCATCGTGCTGCAGGCGTACCTGCCCGACGCGATGGGCGCGCTGGACGAGCTCACCGAGTTCGCGCAGAAGCGCGTGGCCGACGGCGGCGCGCGCATCAAGGTGCGCCTCGTCAAGGGCGCGAACCTGGCGATGGAGCACGTCGAGGCCGAGCTGCACGACTGGGCGCAGGCGCCGTACCCCACCAAGCCGGACGTGGACGCCAACTACGTGCGCATCCTCGACCACCACCTGCGCGCCGACCGCACCGCGGCCGTGCGCCTCGGCGTCGCGTCGCACAACCTCTTCCACGTGGCGCTCGCGGTGCTGCTGGCACGCGGCCGCGGCGTCACCGAGGGGCTCGACATCGAGATGCTGCAGGGCATGGCCCCCATCGAGGCGCGCCTCGTGCGCGACGAGGTGGCCAAGGACGGCGGCCACGTCGTCCTGTACACGCCGGTGGTGCGCGACGAGGACTTCGACGTCGCGATCTCCTACCTGGTGCGCCGCCTCGAGGAGAACGCCGCCGAGCAGAACTTCCTGCACGCCGCGTTCGCGCCCGCCGGCGGGTCCGCCGGCGTCCGGGCGACCCCGATGGAGCGTCAGGAGCTCGCGTTCCGGGCGTCGGTGCGGGACGGCGTGCACTACCAGCCGGTGGACGTCGCGCCCCGCCGCCGCGACCGCTTCGCCGGCGGCGGCACCGCCCCCACCGCGGGCGGGTGCCCGAGCGCCGAGCCCTTCCGCAACGCCGTCGACACCGACCCGGCCGTGGCCGGCCACCGTGCGTGGGCCCGCAGCGTCGTCGGGCCGGACTCCGGGTTCGTCCCCGTCCAGGCCCCCGAGGTCACCTCGACCGAGGCGATCGACGACGCCGTCGCGCGCGCCGTCGCCGCGCAGCAGGCGTGGGGAGCCGTCGCGCCCTCCGACCGGGCGCGCGTGCTGCGGGCCGCCGCCCGCGAGCTCGAGGCCCGCCGCACCGACCTCGTCGCCGCGATGGTGCACGAGCCGGGCAAGACCGTCGCCGAGGCCGACCCCGAGGTCAGCGAGGCGATCGACTTCGCCAACTACTACGCCGCGTCGGCCGAGGCCCTCGAGCAGGTGGACGGCGCCGTCTTCACGCCCGACGGGGTCACGCTGGTCACCCCGCCGTGGAACTTCCCCGTGGCCATCCCCACGGGCGGCGCCCTCGCGGCGCTCGCGGCCGGGTCGGCCGTGCTCGCCAAGCCGGCCCCCACCACGCCCCGGTGCTACGAGCTGGCGATCGAGGCCGTGCACGCGGCGCTCGACGAGGTGGCGCCCGAGATCGGGCTGGACCCGAGCGTCGCGCGCGACGTCGTGCAGTTCCTGCGGGTGCCCGACGGCGACCTCGGCCAGCACCTCGTGACGCACCCGGACGTGGCCCGCGTGATCCTCACCGGGTCCATCGAGACGGCCGAGCTGTTCGCCTCCTGGCGGCCCGAGCGCCCCGTGCTCGCGGAGACGTCGGGCAAGAACGCGCTGGTCGTGACGCCGTCGGCGGACCTCGACCTCGCCGTCGCCGACCTGGTCAAGAGCGCCTTCGGGCACGCGGGGCAGAAGTGCTCGGCCGCGTCGCTGGTCATCCTGGTCGGCTCCGTGGGTGACCCGTCCACCGAGACCGGCAAGCGGTTCCGCCGGCAGCTGGTCGACGCCGTGCAGTCGCTCGCCGTGGGGTCGCCCACCGAGCTGTCCACCGTCATGGGCCCGCTGACCGAGCCCGCGCAGGGCAAGCTGCTGCGCGCGCTCACGACGCTCGAGCCGGGGGAGTCGTGGCTCGTGCGCCCGCGCCGCCTGGACGACGTGGCCGCCGCGGCCGGGATCGAGGCGGACCGGCTCTGGTCGCCCGGCCTGCGCGACGGCGTCGCCCCGGGGTCGTTCTTCCACCTCACCGAGGTGTTCGGCCCGGTGCTCGGCATCATGACCGCCAAGGACCTGGACGAGGCGATCCGCCTGCAGAACCAGGTGGACTTCGGCCTCACCGCCGGCATCCACTCCCTCGACGACGACGAGATCGCCACCTGGCTCGACCGCGTCGAGGCGGGCAACGTGTACGTGAACCGGCACATCACGGGCGCGATCGTGCAGCGCCAGTCGTTCGGCGGCTGGAAGGCCTCGGCCGTGGGCCCGGGCGCCAAGGCCGGTGGCCCCAACTACGTGGCCGAGCTGGGCGCGTGGGCGGACGCCGGCACCCTGCCGTCGCGCACGGACGACCCCGAGGGCTGGCTCGCCGCGGCGCAGGCGTCGGACGACGCCGCGTGGGCGACCGAGATCGGCGTCGGGCACGACAAGTCCGGCCTGACGGTGGAGGAGAACACCTTCCGCTACCGGCCGATCGACCGCCTCACCGTGCGCGTCGGCGACGGCGCCCTGCCGATCGAGGTGCGGCGCGTGCTCGCCGCGGCGAAGCGTGCCGGCGTGCCCGCCGTCGTCGTGCCGGACACCGACAGCGGGTGGGGCGTGCCCCACGAGGCGCCCGTGTCCCACGCGGACTTCGCCGCCGCCGTCGCCGCGGGCCGCGTCACCGGCCGCGTCCGCGTGGTCGGCCGCGCCCCGGGCCTGCGCGAGGCCGCCGCGACGCGCCTGGGCACCGTCACGGTGCTCGACGCCCCCGTGGTCGCCAGCGGCCGCCGCGAGCTGCTCGCCGTCGTGCGCGAGCAGGCCGTGAGCCGCACCCGCCACCGGTACGGGCACGTGCACGCCTGAGCCCACCTGTCAGGGCCAGGACCACGTATTCGTGCGCGTGGCCCTGACAGGTCGGGGCCGCGCACCTGATGCCGCAGGCAGGACGTCGTGGCACGATCGCGGCCATGACGGTGGCGTTCGTGCTCGGCGGCGGCGGGGTGCGCGGCGCCGTCCAGGTGGGCATGCTGCAGGCGCTGTTCGAGGCCGGGGTCGCGCCCGACCTCGTGGTCGGCACGTCGATCGGCGCGATCAACGGCGCCGCGGTCGCCGCCGACCCGAGCATCGCCGTCGTCGACCGCCTCGGCGCCGCCTGGGCGTCCCCGACGGCGGACGAGGTGTACGGCGAGCCGTGGTACCGGCAGCTCACGCGCCTCGCCCGCTCGCGCACCCACCTGTACGACCCGGCCGCGCTGCGCCGGCTCATCGCGGGCACGCTCGGGGAGCGCACGACCTTCGAGGACCTGGCCGTGCCGCTCGTGGTCGCCGCGGCGAGCATCGAGCGGGCGTCGGAGCACTGGTTCGACGCCGGCCCGCTGGTCGAGGCCGTGCTCGCGTCGGCGTCGGTGCCGGGCGCGCTGCCGCCCACCGAGATCGGCGGCGAGCACTACGTCGACGGCGGCATGGTGAACTCCATCCCGCTGGGCGAGGCCGTGCGCCGCGGCGCCACGACGGTCTACGTGCTGCAGGTGGGGCGGGTCGAGGAGCCGCTCACCGTACCGGCCAAGCCGGCCGACGTCGCGCGCGTGAGCTTCGAGATCGCCCGGCGGCACCGGTACTTCCGGGAGCTGGAGGAGGCCCGCCGGGTCGCGACCGTGCACGTGCTGCCCACCGGCGGCGCGCTGCCGGGGGACGAGAAGCTCGGGGCGTTCCGGCGCATGGACTCCACCGCGGCGCGCATCGCCCAGTCGTTCGCCGCCTCGCGGGACTACCTCGCCACCGCGCCGGAGCCGGGGCCGACGCCGCCCGACGGACCGGGGCAGCCGTGATCGCGCCCCCGCCCCGCTGGGTGCGCCGGGTGGTGCTGGCACCGCTCGTGGTGCTGCTGGCGGTGCTGCTGGTGCCGACGTCGATCATGCTCGCCCTGGTCGTCGGCGCCGCGCTGACGTGGCTGCTGCCGGGCCGGCTGCGGGTGCTGCGCCTGCTGTGGATGCTGTCGTTCTACGTGCTGTGGGACGCCGTCGCCCTGGTGGTGCTGTTCGCGCTCTGGGTGGCGTCCGGCTTCGGGCTGGCGATGCACCGGCCCGGGATGCAGCGGGCGCACGTCGCGGTGGCACGGGCCGCGCTGGCCGTCCTCTTCTGGCAGGTGCGGTGGACGCTGCGGCTGACCATCGTCGTCGAGGTCGAGGCGGGCGCGCGGCTGCCCGACGTCCCGGTCCTCGTGCTCAGCCGGCACGCCGGGCCGGGGGACTCGTTCATCCTCGTCGACACCCTGCTGGGCCGCGGCCGCCGCACCCCCGCCATCGTCCTCAAGGACACGCTGCAGTGGGACCCCGCGATCGACGTCCTCCTGAACCGCCTGCCGGCGGCCTTCGTCACGCCCGTCGCGCGGCGCCGGCCGGGGCAGCCCGGGGCCGCGGAGACGATCGCCAGGATCTCCGCCGGCCTGGGCCCCGACGGCGCGCTCGTGCTGTTCCCGGAGGGCGGCAACGTCACGCCGAAGCGGCGCGCGAAGCGGATCGCGGCGCTCCGGGCGCGCGGCAAGGACGCCCTCGCCGACCGGGCCGAGCGCATGCCGCACGTCATGGTGCCGCACGCGGGCGGGTTCCTGTCCGCGCTCGACGCCGTCACGCCCGACGCCGCCGTGCTCGTCGTCGCGCACACCGGGCTGGACCGTCTCGTCACGGTGAAGGACATCTGGCGGGAGCTGCCGATGGACAAGACCATCGTGCTCGGCGGCACGCTGACGCGCGTCCGCGACCTCCCCGCCGACCTCGAGGGCCGGGAGCTGTGGCTCTTCGAGCAGTGGGAGCGCGTGGACGCCTGGATCTCGGAGCGCGACGTCGACCGCCCGGTGGTGCGGGCACGCCCGGATCGCTCCCGCTGAACGCCCCGTTCACCGATGTCGTAGCGTCGTGTAGGGTCTCCCAGCCGCCGAGACCCGGTGGTACAGACCACTCCAGTAAGGAGCCTCAACGATGCAGCTCATGCGGAGGCGTTCGATCGAAGCCACGATCGCGGCGTCCGACGAGCCCCAGCGCCAGCTCAAGCGCACCCTCGGAGCCTGGGACCTCGTCGTCCTCGGCATCTCCGTGGTGATCGGCGCGGGCATCTTCTCGAAGGCCGCGCAGGTGTCGGCCACGCAGACCGGCCCGTCGGTCGTGATCTCGTTCGTCATCGCCGGGATCGTGTGCGCCCTGGCGGCGCTGTGCTACGCCGAGTTCGCCTCGTACATGCCGGTGGCCGGCTCCGCGTACACGTTCTCGTACGCGTCGATGGGCGAGCTGCTCGCCTGGATCATCGGCTGGGACCTCATCCTGGAGATGTTCTTCGCCGCGTCGGTGGTCGCGAAGGCGTGGGGGCTGTACTTCGACAACTTCCTCAACGTGTTCGGCCTGGGCGGCGTGGACTCCGAGGGTGTCGCGTCCGGCATCCACAACACGGTGAGCCTCGGTGGGGTCTCCTTCGACTGGGGCACCGCGGTGCTCATCGTCGTGCTCGCCACGCTGCTGGCCGTCGGCACCAAGCTCTCGACGCGCGTCACCGGCGTCCTCACGGCCATCAAGGTCGCGATCGTGCTGCTCATCATCGTGGTCGGCTTCGCCTTCTTCAGCGCGTCGAACCTCAGCCCGTTCGTGCCGAGCCCGGAGTCGTTCGGCGAGTCCACGACGCACGGCACCACGATGACGCAGACCCTCTTCTCCTGGATGGCCGGCGCCGAGCTCTCCGTGGGCGGCGTGATGGGCATCCTCGCGGGCGCGGGGACCGTGTTCTTCGCGTTCATCGGGTTCGACGTCGTCGCCACCGCGGCGGAGGAGACCAAGAACCCCCGACGGAACGTGCCGCGCGGCATCCTCGGCGGCCTCGCGATCTGCACCGGCCTCTACATCGCCGTCTCGATCGCGCTCTCCGGCATGGCCACCCCGCAGCAGCTGCGCGACGCCACGCCCGACGGCGGCGCCTCCGCGACGATCATCACCGCGTTCCAGCTGCAGGAGAACGCCCCCACGTGGGCCACGCAGGTCATCACGGTCGGCATCCTCGTGGGCCTCACGACCGTGGTCATGGTGCTCATGCTTGGCCTCACCCGCATCGTGTTCGCGATGAGCCGCGACGGCCTGCTGCCCCGCGGCATGTCGAAGACGTCGGAGAAGCGCGGCACCCCGGTGATGATCCAGGTCGGCACCGCCGTGCTGCTGGTGATCGTCACCTGCTTCTTCTCCGTCGACGTGCTCGGCAACATGGTGAACATCGGCACCCTGTCGGCCTTCGTGCTGGTGAGCTTCGGCATCCCGATCCTGCGGCGCCGTCAGCTCAAGGCCGGCGGCGGTGAGGCCAAGGCTGACCACTTCAAGGTGCCGTGGTCGCCGGTGCTGCCGATCGTCTCCGGCGTGCTGTGCCTGTGGCTGATGCTCCAGCTCGACGTCGAGACCTGGCTCCGGTTCCTCGTGTGGCTCGCGCTCGGGTTCGCGATCTACTTCCTGTACGGCTACCGCAACTCCCAGCTGGGCAAGAACCCGTCCCAGCTCGCCGCCGACTACCGCGAGGCCCTGCAGACGGCCGTCGGGGTGGACGACGACACCCCGCGGCGCGGCTGACCACCCCGCGCCCGACCGGCCCGACATGCGCGGCGGCCCGTCAGAGCACTCTGACGG
>NZ_JBHVBO010000053.1:0-21433 GCF_042668085.1 Isoptericola sp. NPDC057391
GGCCCGGGGGGGCCCGCGCGCCGCCGCCCCACGGGGCGCGCCGCCCGCCCGCGCGGGCCCGGGCGGCCCGCGGCGGCCGCCGCCCACGCCCGGGAGAGCGGGCCCAGCAGCGCCACCGCCACGACGGCGGCGGCCGCGAGCACGAGCGCGGGCGCGGCGGCGGCCGCCGGGTCGGTCTGACCGCCGTCGGGCGTGGGGACGAGGGGCGAGCCGTACCGGCGCAGCAGCCACGTGGTGACCCCGGCGGCGACGAGCACCAGCGCGACGGTCCCCCAGGCGGCGGCGCGCCGGGCCCGGCCCGACCGGTCCGCGACCCGCAGCGCCGCGGCGGCCCGGGCCTGCAGCCCGCCGACGGCCACGAGGACGAGCAGGGCGCCGGCCGCCGTCGCCACGGCCGAGGGGACCAGCGCCCCGGCGAGGGACCCGGCGGGCGTGCCCTGGCCCGCCAGCACGGCCGCACCCGCGCCGGCGCCGGCGCCGGCGGCCGCCCCGCCCACGACGACCAGCGCCGCCTCGGACGCCGCGGCCGCCGTCAGCTGGGCCGCCGACGCCCCGCGCGAGACCAGCAGGTGCACCTCCCCCGCCCGCGTGGCGGCGAGCAGGCGCGCGACCTGCGCGACGGCGACCCCGCCCGCCAGTGCGAGCACCAGCATCGGGACGAGGGCCACCGCCGACGCCGCGGCGGCCGCGTCGGCCGCGTCGGCCGCCCGCTCCCCGAGGTCGCCCGTCACCGTCGCCCCGCGCACGGCGACGGCGTCGTCGGCGAGGACCGTGTCGAGCAGCGCGTCCGACCCGGCGGCGAGGACGGTCAGGTCGGCGGTGTCGGTGGCGGCCACGTCCGGGGTGAGCGTCCAGCGCACGAACGGGTCGTCGGAGTCGTCGTCGGGCACCTCCTCGCGGACCAGGTCGTACGGCACCGGCGCGAAGAGCGCGGCGACGTCGCGGCGCAACGCCGCGTCCTGCGCCGCCGCGTCGGCCTCCGGGGCGAGCCGGGTGGTCACCTGGACCACGGCCGGGACGCCGCCCCTGGTCAGGCCCTCGTGGACGACGTCCGCCTCGGCCGCGCGGACCGCACCCACGGCGGTCCCGAGCGCCGCCGCGACGGTGGCGACCAGCAGCGCGACGAGGACCAGCAACCCGCGCCGCGCGCCGGAGCGACGTGCCAGCAGCCGGGTGCGGCTCACCGAGCGGCCCTCACGACGCGCCGTCGGCCGGGCGCGGTCACGGGCGGTGCCCCCGCTTCTCGTTGCCGCGCCGGTAGTTGCCCGTCGCGCGGGCGAGCAGCTCCTGGTCGGTCTCGGGGTCGCGGCCGAGCAGCGCGGCCAGCCGCGCGGCGCGCGCGCCCGCCACCGTGACGACCGGGCGGCCGCCGCGGCTCACCAGCACCTTGCCGTCCTTGGTGACCCGGTGGTCGAAGGGGTCGTCCTCGAGGCCCACGCGGTCCCCCTCAGCGGCGCCACTCGTAGGGCGTGGTGGTGGACACCTTGACCAGGCCGGAGCGCTCCAGGATGGGCCGGGAGAACTCGGTCGAGTCGCTGTGCAGGTAGGTCTTGCCGCGCTCGACGGCGGACCGGGCGCGCGCCGCGGTCAGCGCGCGGTAGATGCCGCGGCCGCGCCACTCGGGGCGGGTCGCACCGCCCCACAGGCCCGCGAACGCGGTGCCGGGCACGGGCTCGAGGCGACCGGCGCTGATCACCTGCCCGTCCGCCTCCGCGACCCACAGCTCCATGTCGGGGTCGCGCTCCTGGCGGTGGAGGATCTGGTCGGCGTGGTGGGACGTGGCCGGGTCGTCGCCGAAGACCTCGTCGGCCATCGCGGACATCGCGCGGACGTCCGCCTCCGCGGTGATGCGGCGCAGGGTGACGCCGTCCGGCAGCGGGACGTCCGCGACGAGGAGCCGCGCGTCGCCGATCATGATCGACTCCGGCTCCTGCGGCGCGAAGCCGTGGTCGAGGAGCGCCTCGTGCAGGCCCGGCGCGACGTCGTGCCCGCGGGTCTTCCACTCGGCGTGCGTGATCGTCGCGTCGTCGCGGAAGTGCGCGAGCGCCGCGGCGACGAACCCGCGGATCGTCGCGGCGTCGGCGCCGCCGAGGTCGCGGTAGGTGACGAACCCGCGCCCGCCGGGGAAGGTGACCAGCCGCAGCGGCCCGAGGCGGGTCACGGCGACGGCGCTCGGCGTCTCCGCGTCGGTCCGCAGCTGGTCGTCGTAGGCGGCGAGGAGGCGCGCGACGTCGACGTCGGCGGCAGGTGCGTTCACGGCGGACACCCTTCCAGAGCCCGGCAGGCGGGGCAACGGTTTTCACCGTGGCGTACCGACCCGTCGCGCCCTTACCGTGGCGGAGCGGGTCGCTCAGGCCCCGGCCAGGTCGTCCCAGACCACGAAGACCGACCCGTCGTCGATGTCCGCTCCCGCCGCGCGGTAGGTGGCGAGCGCCGCGGCGTTGTCCGCCTCCGTGCCGGTCCACATCCCGCGACAGCCTCGGGCGACGGCCACGTCCCGCAGCGCCCCGAGCAGCGCGGACGCCACCCCCTGGCGGCGCCACGCCTCGTCGACGCCCAGCTCGTACAGGAAGAGCTCGGCGTCCTTGTCGGGGTGCCGCATCTCCACCCCCGACACGAACCCGACGTCCTGCCCGTCGGCCGCACGCGCCAGCAGCACGACGTGGCCGGGGCGACGCAGCGTGTCCGTCGCGCCCGCGAGGGAGACCGGGCCGTCGAAGAGGTGCGACGCCGCGACGAGCTCGGCCGGGTCCGTGACCTCCACGACCGTCCATCCCGTCATGCGCGCCATCCTCGCGCCGCGGCGCGGCGGGGGCGAGCCGGGCGACGCCGACCGTGCACCCACGCGCAAGGAGTCACGCGGCACCGTCGGCACTCCTCCCTCCCCACCATGACCTTGCTGACGGTGCCCACGGTGCCCACGACGGAGGCCGCGGACGCGGCGAGCACGCTGCTGCCGAGCAGCCCCGCGCTGCTCGGCTTCCTCGCCGCCTCCCTCGCGATGCTCGCCGTCCCCGGCCCGTCCGTCGTGTACGTCGTCGCGCGCACCACCGCCCACGGGCGGCGCGCCGGGATGTGGTCGATGGCGGGGCTGGAGACCGGGGCCGCGCTGCACGTGGTGGCCGCGGCGGCCGGCCTGGCCGCTCTGCTGGCGCGGTCGCCCGCGCTGTTCGACGCGGTGCGCTGGACCGGCGCCGCGTACCTGGTGTGGCTCGGGGTCCGCGAGCTGCGCGCGGCCCGGGCGCGTGCCGCGTCCCCCGGCGACGCCTCGGGCGAGGACGGCGCGCCGACGGCGCCACGCAGCTGGCGGCTCTTCGTGGACGGCGTCCTGGTCGACGTCCTCAACCCCAAGACCGCGCTGTTCTTCCTCGCCTTCCTGCCGCAGTTCGCCGACCCCGCACGCGGGCCGGTCGCGCCGCAGCTGGCGCTCCTCGGCGGCCTCTTCGTCGGCCTCGCCGCGCTCGTGGACTCCGCGTACGCCCTGCTCGCCGACCGGATGTCGTGGCGGCTGCGCGCGTCGGAGCGCGCCCGGCGCCGCCTGGGCCGGGCCTCCGGCGGGGTCTACCTGGCGCTGGCCGGCGCCGCCGTCGTGGTCTGACGGCCGAGCCATGCCGAGGTCACGGCGCCGAGGTCACCGGGCGCGGGTCGGGAGTGGCGGTCAGAGGTGCCGGGCGACGACGGCGCGCCGGGGCCGCAGCCGCCAGCCGCGGCGGTCCGCCTCGACCAGGAGGCGCAGCAGCAGACCGCCGACGAGCAGCCCGCCCACCAGGTCGCTGATCCAGTGCCAGCCGAGGTTGTAGGACACGGCGACCGCGTTGAGCGCGACCAGGCCGACGCCGAGCCGCAGGGTGGTCATGGTGCGCGCGGACGCGTTCGTCCAGCGCCCGACGAGGTAGACGGCCGTGCCGTAGATCAGCACCGCCTCGGCGGCGTGGCCGGACGGGTAGCTGATGCCGCTCCAGCCGAGCTGGCGCAGCCCGCCGTCGAACAGGTCGGCGTCGTCGGTCGTGGGCGCCGGCCGCGCGAGGACCACCTTGAGCAGCCCCACTCCCCCGTAGAACGCGAGCTCGGCCATGGCCGCGCACCACAGCGGGCGCCACGTGCGGTGCCGCCACGAGAGCGTGACCGCGACGGCCAGCAGGACGGGCAGGCAGACCGCCTGCCCGGCGATCGGGTCGAGCACGTGCTGGATGAAGGGCTGCAGCCCCGGCGTCAGCGTCCGGGCCCAGTACCCGTGCGCGACCTCGTCGATGCCGCGGAACGGTCCGGCCGCCAGGAGGGTCACCACGACCAGCCCCACCGCGAGGGCGGGCGCCGACGTCAGGCGTCCGAGGGAGAGCTCCGGACGACGGGTGCGCGCTGCTCGGGCGTCGACGCGCGAGCCGTCGAGGGCGCGCGCGGGCGCGGCGGGAGCCTGGAGCAACATCGCGCCCAGGGTAAGCAACCCGGCTGGACATCACCTGGTGGAGCGCGTGTGGTGTGCCGCACGTTCTCCGTCCGGCCTGGTCAGGGGCGCGACGCGAGGGCGGATGCGAGCCACTCGTTGCGCGTGCGCAGCAGACGCGTCATGTAGCGGGTGAGCACCAGGCGCTCCACCAGCCGCGCCAGCGGCCCGGCCGGAGCGGCGAACTCCACCGTGTCCGTCATCCGCGTGCCGCCGGGCGTCGCCTCGAACCGGTGCTCGTGCCACCACCGGCGGAACGGCCCGGCCACCTGCTCGTCGACGAACCGGTGCGGCGCGTCGTGGGCGCTGATGCGCGACGTCATGCGGAACGGGACGCCGAAGTGGCGCGCCCGCCACGTCACCGTGTCGCCGAGCCCTATGACGCCCGTCGTCACGCCCGCCACGGCCCGCTCGCCCGAGCGCCGCATCGACGCCGCGTGCGCGTCCACGGACAGGCTGGCGTCGAAGCACGCCTGCGGGGGCGCCGGCAGGTCGGTGGTCAGCACGATCGTCGGCACCCGGCGATCGTAGGCCCGCCGGGTCGCGGCGCCGTCACGCCCGCGGCAGGGGCAGCCCCGCCGGCACGTCGTCGCGGCTGGCGCCGTAGGCGCGCATCCCGGCGGTCTGCCGCTCGAAGAAGTCGCCCAGCCGCGCGGCCGCGGCCGCCGGCACCCCCGTCTCGTCCACCGCCCTGCGGAACAGCCGGGCGCACACCTCGTCGAGCTCCGCGTGCTCCCCGTTGCCCGCGTGCATGCGCTGCATCGTCGACTCGTCGCCGTACCCGCCCGTGTAGAGCCGCGGGCCGCCGAGCGCCTCGGCCAGGTACGCGGCGAGCCGCTCGTGGTGCTGCGGGTGCAGGGTGCCGTGCGAGAACGGGTGCGCCGCCACCGGGTCGGCCAGGCACAGCGCGTTCCAGCGCCGGCACACCGCCAGCAGCACGTCGAAGCCCCCGACGTCGTCGTACAGGGTCATACCCACGAGTATCCACGCAGGCACCCCGGCGCCACACCCGCCGGGCGGGCGGGAATCCTGATGCCCTCACGGCCCCGCGTCCGCCGCGGTGGCGTACCGGGCGGCGAGCGCCGCCGCCCGGTCGTGCAGCGCGGCACGCACGGACGCGGGGGCCAGCGCCTCGACGTCGGGACCGAGCCGCCACAGCGCCCAGACCGCGTGCCGGAGGTCCTCGAAGGTCACCTCCAACCGGGCCCAGCCGTCGTCGTCGCGCTCCTCGGCGCGCACGGCCCGGACGTCGCCCAGCAGCTCGTCCCGGAGCGCGGGGCGAACCCGCACCGTGACGGCGAGGTGGTCCTCGGCGAGGAACCGCGCGCTGCGCGCGGCCCAGATCCGGTCGAGGTCCACGTCCGCCGGACGGTCGGCGGGCTCCGGGAGCACCTCAGCGGCCCGCACGCGCGAGAGCCGGTAGGTGCGGTCCTCGCCGGCACGGGTGGCCAGCAGGTAGGTGCGGTCCCGCACGGTGACCAGGCCGATCGGCTCGACCGTGCGCCACCGCGGCTCCTGGTCCGGCGCCGCGTAGCGCAGGCGCAGGCGACGGCCGGCCAGCACCGCGCGGCGCACGTCGGCCAGGACCGCGGCGGGCACGCCCTCGGGCACGGGCCGCCGCGACAGGAGGTCGGCCTCCGGCTCGACCAGGAACCGCCGGGACGCGGCGTCGAGCCCGGGACGCCGGCCGTCGGGCAGCGCGTCCTCCACCTTGCGCACCGCCGAGGCGAGCGCCGGGCCGAGCCCGAACGCCCGCGCCCCCCGCGCGGTTCCCGCCGTGAGCAGCGCCAGCGCCTCCTCGTGGGTGAGCCCGGTGAGCTCGGTCCGGAAACCGGGCAGCAGCGCGAAACCGCCGTGCCGGCCCCGCTCGACGTAGACGGGCACGCCGGCCGTCGACAGCGCCTCGACGTCGCGCAGCACCGTGCGCGGCGAGACCTCGAGCTCGCTCGCCAGCTCGGCCGCCGTCATGCGCCCCCGGCGGCGCAGCAGCAGCACCAGGGAGACCAGCCGGTCGGCGCGCACGGCTCCATTGTGGGGCGAAAACCTGACAGAAGGTGTCGTGATTCCGCGGAAAGGTCGTCCGCGGGCGTCAGGGACGGCGGCAGCACGCCGCCGGGCGCCCGCAGGACGAACGACGGGAGTCGCAGATGGAACGCACGGCAGTCAACCCGGTGACGTGGTCGCTGGACCTCGGGTTCAACCAGGGAGAGGTGGTGACCGGGCAGACCCGCACGCTGTACGTCTCCGGGCAGACGGCGACGGGCCCGGACGGGAGGCCCGAGCACGAGGGCGACGTCGCAGCCCAGCTCGCGCTCGCCGTCGACAACCTCGAGGCCGTGCTGACCGCGGCCGACATGACGCTGGCGCACCTGGTGCGCCTCACCGTCTACACCACCGACGTGGACGCCCTGTTCCCGCACTACGGCGTGCTCGCCGGGCGCCTGGGCGCCGCCGGCGCGGCGCCGGCCACCACGATGCTCGGGGTGACCCGCCTCGCGCTCCCCGGCCAGGTCGTCGAGCTGGAGGGGACCGCCGTCGCGTAGCACCTCCGCGACGGGCGACGGCGTGGCCCGCCGGGGTCGCGCCGTCGTGCCGGCCGGGTCGTGTCACCCCAGGGCGGCGAGGACGCGTCGGCGGCCTGTTATCTTGGCCGAGTGACTAACTTAGTCGACCGAGCAAGATCACCCCGCGGCCAGCAGACGCGCGAGAGTCTCGTCGACGCCGGGCTCTCCCTCCTGGCCGACGGCGGCTGGGGCGCGGTGACCACGCGCGCCGTGGCCGCGCGGAGCGGGACCAACGCCGGCCTCATCCACTACCACTTCGGAGGGCTGCCCGGCCTGCGGGCCGCGCTCGCCCAGCGAGCGAGCGAGGCCGCAGTCGGCCCGCTCGTCGACATGGTGCTGCGGTCGTCCGACCTCGACGAGGGGATCGACGCGATCCGTGCCGGCATCGAACGGCTGGCCGCGGACGACCGCCTCGTCCGCCTGGCGGTCCAGCTCGTCGCCGGGGCCGGCCAGGACCCCGCGCTGGGCGCCGCCTTCCGCGACAGCCTCGCCGGCGCGCGCGCCGCCATCGCCGACTGGGTCGGCGCACGCCGGCCGGACTGGACGGACGAACGGCGCACCGGGTTCGCCGCACTCGTCGCCGCGCTCATCGACGGGCTGCTCCTGCACCGGGCGCTCGACGACCACGCCCCGATGACCGAGGCGCTCACTGCCTTCCGCGACCTCACCGACGCCGTCGCGCCCCCCGATCCGCACAGGTCCCCGCTCGCCCCTCGCCGAAAGGGCACACCATGAACGACTCCCCCGAGCGCGTCCTCCTCGTCGGAGCGACCGGCTACGTCGGCAGGCACATCGCCGAGCGCCTGCACCGCGGCGGCCGCGCCGTCCGCGCCGTCGTCCGTGACCGGGGTCGCGCGGCGGCGCCCGGCGCCCACGGGGCTCCTGGTCTCGACGCCCTCGTGGACGAGTGGGTGGTCGCCCCGACGGGTGCTCGCGACCTCGGCGCCGACCTCATGACGGGCGTGGACCGCGTGGTCTCCGCCCTCGGCGTGACCCGGCAGAAGGCCGACCCGTGGGACGTCGACTTCCTCCAGAACCTCCGCTACCTCGAGCTGGCGGAGCAGGCGGGGGTGGACTCGTTCCTCTACGTCGGCGTCATGAACGCCGCCTCCGGCACGTCGGGGGTGAGCAGGGCCAAGCACGCCTTCATGGAGGCCCTGGCCCGGTCGCGCGTCGCGCCCCAGGTCGTCAACCCCTCCGGCTACTTCTCGGACCTCACCGAGATCTACGACCTGGCACGACGGGGCATGGCGTTCGGCCTGGGCGACGGTGACGTGCGCCTCTCCCCCATCCACGGAGCCGACCTGGCGGAGTTCTGCGTCTCCCGGCTCGGCGACGGCCCGGGATCGTGGGACGTCGGCGGCCCCGAGGTGCTCACCTACCGGGACGTGGTGCGGACCGCCTTCGAGGCGCTCGGCAAGAAGCCGCGGTACGTCTCCGTCCCCCGGGGCGTGGCCTCGACGGCCGTCTGGGCCTCCGACCGCGTCAGCCCGCGCGCGGGGTCGTTGACGCGCTTCTTCCTGGAGGGCATGCAGACGGACTCCGTCGGCGAACCGCACGGCACGCACACCCTGCGCGACTACTACGGCACCCTCAGCCGGTGAGCCGCCGGCGGCATCGTCGTGACGGACGCCCGCGATCACTCCTCGCGCGGCCACTCCCAGGTGACGTCCGCCGCCGCGCGTTCGCGCATCGTCCGCCGACGGTGGGAGATCCCGCGGTCGGTCGTGGGATCGGGCTGCGAGGTCCACACCCACGACTTCGGGACGACGTGCAGCGCGAGCGTCTCGCGCTCGGGCGACGCGTCGACCGAGCGCACGCAGACCACCCCGACGTCCCGGACGTCCCACCAGTAGGGCCCCGGCGTCAGGGCTCCGGCCTCGGCCAGCTTCAGGCCGTACCCCTCGTCGGACGCGAGCCGGCCGACCCGGTAGTCGTGGCCCCCGTACCAGTAGCCCCAGTGCCGGTAGAGCCGCTCCGCCAGCCCGGCCAGGCCTGCACCGTCCGGTGACCCGGCCGCGTCGGTGCGGGTCGTGGCCGACGCCAGCGGGAAGATCGCGTGCGATCCCCGGTCGACCACCGGGAGCCCGAGCGCCGCCCACCGCGGGAAGTCCCTGCCGCGGTGCTCCCGGACGGCACGTTCGATCGCCTCGCCGGTGGCCAGCGCCCTCGGGAACGGGTCGTCCGGCCGTGCGGTGTCGCTCACTCGCCCCGTCCTCCCCGTCGGCGGTGCCCGCTCAGCCGCGCTTCGCGCGCCGCTGCTCGGCCTGCCATGTGTGGTCGGCGATCGCGGCACTCACCTCGCCGCGGTAGCGGCGGGCGGCCTCGCCACCGCGTCGGTACAGGTCGCGCGAGTAGTACGACGAGCCCTCGGTGTACGGGGCGCTCCGGTGAATCTTCCTGGCGAGCTGGGACAGGTACTCGTGCCCGCCGGCGCGGTAGGCCTCCAGCTCGGCGGCGGTCAGCGCGACGAGCGCCGAGTCGTCGACGGCCGCACTGTAGGTGTAGCGCGCTTCGAGGTAGTACCTGTCGTCACGCCGGACGAGGAACCACGCACCCGGTTCGTGCTCGACGTACTGCATGGCGGAGGCTGGGCCCTCCGCGCTCTCGGTCATCCGTGTCGGCCGTCGTCGTCAGACGTTGAACCGGAACTCGACCACGTCGCCGTCCTGCATGACGTAGTCCTTGCCCTCGACGCGCGCCTTGCCGGCGGAGCGGGCGGCCTGGACGGAGCCGGCCTCGACGAGGTCGTCGAACGAGATGACCTCGGCCTTGATGAAGCCGCGCTCGAAGTCGGTGTGGATGACGCCGGCGGCCTGCGGGGCGGTCCAACCCTTGCGGATCGTCCAGGCGCGGGACTCCTTGGGGCCGGCCGTGAGGTAGGTCTGCAGGCCGAGGGTGTGGAACCCGACGCGGGCGAGCTGGTCGAGGCCCGCCTCGTCCTGACCGGAGTCGGCGAGCATCTCCTTGGCGTCCTCCGGCTCGAGCTCGACGAGCTCGGACTCGAACTTCGCGTCGAGGAACACGGCGTCGGCGGGAGCGACCAGGTCGCGCAGCCGCTGCTGCATCCCCGCGTCCGCGAGGCCCGCCTCGTCGGTGTTGAACACGTAGATGAAGGGCTTGGCCGTGAGGAGCTGCAGCGACGCGACGTCGGCGAGGTCGAGGCCCTCGGCCTTCGCGCCCTGGAAGAGCGTCGTGCCGGACTCGAGGATCTTCTGCGCGGTGGTGGCGGCGGCGAACAGGGCGGCGTCGCCCCGCTTGATCTTGACCTCCTTCTCCATCCGCGGCAGCGCCTTCTCCAGCGTCTGGAGGTCGGCGAGGATCAGCTCGGTGGAGATGGTCTCGATGTCGCCCTCGGCGTCCACCGAGCCCTCGACGCGGACGACGTCGCCGTCGTCGAACACGCGGGTGACCTGGCAGATCGCATCGGCCTCGCGGATGTTCGCGAGGAACTTGTTGCCCAGCCCCTCGCCCTCCGAGGCGCCCTTGACGATGCCCGCGATGTCGACGAACGACACCGTCGCGGGCAGGATCCGCTCGCTGCCGAAGATCTCCGCGAGCGTGTCCAGCCGCGGGTCCGGGAGCGGGACCACGCCGACGTTGGGCTCGATCGTCGCGAACGGGTAGTTCGCCGCGAGCACCTGGTTGCGGGTGAGGGCGTTGAAGAGCGTGGACTTGCCGACGTTGGGCAGGCCGACGATGCCGATGGTGAGTGCCACGTCGGGAGAGTCTACGTGGCGGGCCTCAACGGGACGCCCGGGCCCGCTCCTGAAGGATCGTCAGGTCGCGCTCGACGAACTGCAGGTGCGCCCAGTGCTCCCGGGCGACGACGCCGAGGCTCTGGTGCACCGCGCGCGTGTACCCCTCCGGCGCCCACGGCGGGAGGCGCGGCGCGTCGACCGTGACGTCCGTGCCGGCGAGCTCGTCGTAGGTGGCGTACACCTCGGCGACCCGGTCGGCGTGCGCCGCCAGGGTCTCCTCGAACGAGGGCGCCGCCGCCAGGTCCACCCCGAGGGCCGCCACCTCCGGCTCGTACTCGGTGAACGGCAGCCCGGCGTACCAGAACGGGTGGTCGATCCCCCGCAGCCCGTACCGGATCCAGCCGTCCATCGCGAACACCAGGTGCCGCAGCGTCTGCGCCGTCGACCACTCGCCGTCGACCGGCTCGTCGACGGCGCCCAGCGCGGCCGCCCGCTCGAGGTGCGCGTCCCAGGCGCGCAGCGCCGCGTCCAGCGACGCGCGCTGCTCGGCGAGGTCCGCCGACCGGGCCTGCTCGCGGCCCGGGTACCGCCGGTTCAGCTCGGCCTCGACCAGCGGCGCGACGTCGACCCCGTTGACGCGCAGGCCGGTGATCTCGCCGTCGAGGTCCGCGTCCGTGAGGTCGACGCCGCGCATCACCGCCCCCGGCATGAAGCTCTGCTCGAACCGCGCGCCGTCGAGCTGCACGAGGCGGAAGGAGGCGCCCGTCATGTCTGCCTCGACGAAGCGGGCGCCCCGCAGCTCGTCGTCCGGCCCGAACCGTGCCATCCCCCGACCGTAGGGCGCGCCGCCGACACCGACCTCAGGCGTCGACGTCCTGGTGCCAGGACTCGGTGACGTAGGAGGTGCGCCAGCCCCAGCTCTCGTACAGCGACGCGGCACCGGTCGGGCTGTCGGCGTCCACCTCGAGCCCCACGCGGTCGCGCCCGCGCGCGGCCGCGTCGCGCACGACGGCGAACAGCAGCGCCGTGGCGACCCCGCGGCCCCGGGCGCGGCGGTCGGCACCCAGGTACTCGATGTAGCTGCCCTCCTTGCCGGACGGGCCCGACGGCAGGACGGCTCCCACGAGGGCGCCCATCGGCTCCGGCGCCGCGTCGGGCCGCTGCGGGTCGGAGACCAACGCCAGCCACCAGTGGTCCCACCGGTGCCCCGGGTCGGAGCGCAGCCGCACCAGGAACTCGCCGAAGCTCTCCCGGTAGGAGTTGAAGTGGTCCTCGAAGGCGCTCTCGAGGACCCGGTGCACGGTCTGCAGGTCCTCGGCCACGGGCAGGCCGTCGTCGTGCGTCGCGACGCGTCGCACCGTCACCCCCGGGCGCGGGTCCGGCAGCACGCCCCGGTGCGCCTCCTCCGCCACGACGGGCCGGGACATCTGCAGCCACGAGCGGGTCTTGGCGTACCCGGCCGCGGCGAGCCACGCCTGCCGGGTCGTGTCGCCGGCGAACGCTCCGGAGTCGAGCTGGGTGCGGGCCATGCCGCGCTGGGCCGCGAGCTCGCGCCCCTGCCGCGCCGCCCAGGCGTAGCCCGCGGCCGCCAGGTCGTCGGCCGCCGGCGACGCACGGTCGACGTCGACCCCCACGACGACGCGCCCCGCGGCGCGGTCGTGCACCCACGCCCAGGCCTGCACCACGCCGTCGGGGTCGCGCGCCACGACCTGGCGGCGCGTCCACGACACCGGGCCCGCGACCTCCGCGGCGAGGGCGTCCTGGTTCACCACCGACGAGCCCGTGAACGGGGCGGCGACGGCGCCACGGAGCTCCCCGAGACGGGGCAGGTCCGCCAGGTCGGGGGCCGAAGTCGTCCAGCCGTCGGGCAGGGGCAGGTGCTCGGGGTTCGCAACGCTCACCCGACCATTGTCGCAAAGCGTCCTTGGCGCTCCCATGACCAGCCCGTCGACCAGCCCGTCACGAACGCCGGGGAGAGGCCCCCGGGGCGTCACCCGAAGGCCATGACCTGCTGCAGCAGCTCCGGCAGGCGCCGGTCGTAGGTCCGGGCCCCCCAGCGCACGCCCAGCAGGAGCACGAGCACCCCGGTGAGGAGCCCCACGCCGAGCGCCGCCCAGCCGAGCGCGGCCTGCGGCATCAGGATCGCCGGCAGGGCCAGCGCGAGCGTGGGCACGCTCACCGCGAGGACGATCCCCATCGTCGCCATCTGCGCGAGCATCGTGGCCATCGTGGCGCCCTGCGGGGACTTGAACGGGCTCTCCCCCGGCTTCGGCACCGGGTACACCAGCCGCGCGGACACGGCGCTCGAGATCCCGAGCGACGCGCCCAGCGTGCCGACCGTGACGCCCAGCAGCGCGGGCAGCGCGTCCCACCGGGCGGCGACGGCGCACCCGACCAGCGCGAACGCCAGGCAGAGGGGCAGCCCCGCGACCAGCACGGGCAGCACGCGCCCCCACCGGTCGACGCGACCCCGGACGCCGGTCGCGACGTGCAGCGCGAACGCCGTGTTGTCGTAGCCGACGTCGTTCGAGATGCCGAAGCCGAGCAGCCACGCCGCCAGCGGCGCCATGACCAGCATGAGCCCGCCGCCCGCGCCGTTCGTCGTCCCGACGGCGAGCAGCACCAGCGGCAGCAGCGGCACCATCGCGATCGACGCGGCGTACCGGGGGTCGCGCACCCAGTAGGTGGCGGCGCGTGCGGCCACCGCCCCCAGCGGCGTGGCGGGCAGCCGGCCGAACCAGCCGAGGCCCTTCGCCGCCGTGGCCGACGAGCCGCCGCCGTGCGGCGTGACGAGCTCGCGGGCGAGCGCCCGGTCCCACACCATCCAGGCGAGGGCGAGCGTGGCCAGGCAGACCGCGACCCGGGCCGCGAGCACGGCCCACGCGCCGTCGTGGACCGCCGAGCCCAGCGCCCACGGGGCCCCCAGCGGGGTCCAGCCCACGATGTCGGCCAGCGGCGCGATCGCCGCCCCGAGCGCCTCGGCGCCCGCACCGTCCACCGTCACCTCGACGCCGTCCGCCAGCCAGCCCATCGCGGGCCCGATCAGCAGGAGCGGCACCACCGCCACGATCGCCAGGACCTCGCGGTACCGCCGCGAGTCCAGCAGCGGCGCGAGGGCCGTCGTCACCGCCCGGGAGCCCACGACGCACAGCGCGGTCGCGAGGACGCCGCCGACCAGAGCCGCGGCGAGCGCGGCCGGCTGCCGCCACCAGGCGAAGGAGACGCCCAGCGCGCCGAGCGTCGTGACCGCCGCGGGGATCGACACGAGGCCCCCGAGCGCGAGCCCGGCCAGCAGCGTGCGCCGGGGGATGGCGAAGGTGACGAAGCGGCGCGGGTCGAGGGTCGCGTCGACGCCGAACGCGAAGACGGGCACGACCCACCACGCGAGGACCACCAGCGCGCCGGCGATCGTCAGGACGTGTCCGGTCACGGCCGGGTCCGCGGTGCCGCCGGCCACGGCCGCCACCACCACCAGGACCAGCACGCCGAGCCCGTACATCGACCCGATCACCAGCCCGATCGTCTGCCACACGCTCCGGCGGAACGTGTTGGCCAGGAGGGTCAGCTTGAGGCGGACGAGCTGCGCAACCACGCCAGTCCCTCCGACTCACGACGGCCGCCGACGAGGTCCACGAAGCGGTCCTCGAGGCTCTGCTCCCCGCGCACCTCGGCGACGGTGCCGGCGGCGAGCACGTGCCCGCCGGCGATGACCGCCACGTGCGAGCACATGCGCTGCACCAGGTCCATCACGTGGCTGGACACGACGACGGTGCCGCCGTCGGCCACGTACCCGTGCAGGATGTCGCGGATGTTCGCGGCGCTGACGGGGTCGACCGCCTCGAACGGCTCGTCCAGCACGAGCACGCGCGGCGCGTGGATCATCGCCGAAGCCAGGCCGATCTTCTTCGTCATGCCGGCGGAGTAGTCGACGACGAACGTGTCGCGGTCGCCGACCAGGTCCATCGCCTGCAGCAGGTCCTCGGTGCGCTCCGCGACGGTCGCGCGGTCCAGCCCGCGCAGCAGGCCCGCGTAGGTGAGCAGCTGCGCGCCGGTGAGCCGGTCGAACAGCCGGACGCCGTCCGGGAGCACGCCGAGCGCGGTCTTCGCCTCCTCGGGCCGCGCCCACAGGTCCGTGCCGTGCACGTGCACGGTGCCGAAGTCGGGCCGCAGCAGGCCGGTCGCCATCGACAGGGACGTCGTCTTGCCCGCGCCGTTGGGGCCCACGAGGCCGAAGAACGAGCCGGTCGGTACGTCGAGGTCCACGCCGGCGACGGCGATCTTCTGGCCGAACCGCTTCCACAGGCCGCGCAGGCTCAGGGCCGCGGCGAGGTCGGGCGGTGGGACGGGGGCAGGGGTGGCGGGCGGCGGCCCGGTCTGGTCGCTCACGGGTCAACCGTAGTGCGCATGGCGCGACGCCGGACAGTGCCGCGAGGGTGGCCGCCCTGGTCAGCGACGCGCCGCCGGGGTGCTCCACCGTGTCGGTGCCCCGTGACACCGTGTGGCGCATGACGACGAGCCTCGCTGTGATCCTCATCCTCGGCGCCCTGGGCGTGGGAGTGCTGGTGGGCTGGCTGGGGCACGCGACCCGCGCGGCGAAGGCGGGCCGGTCGGACGAGCTGCAGCGGGTCCAGGAGCACGGCGAGCTCGAGGTCCTGCGGCGCGACGCCGCGGAGCTGCGCAGCCGCCTCGCGCAGGCGAACGAGGAGAGCGACCGGCGGCTGGCGGAGCAGCGCGAGCACGCCCGGCAGGAGGCGGACCGGCGCGTGGCGGAGGCGCGGGAGCAGGCCGACCGGCTGCTCACCCAGGTGCGCGAGAACCTCGAGGAGCAGCTCGCGGAGGCCAAGGGCGACCAGGAGGCCGCGGCACAGCGGTTCCGCGCGCTCGCCAACGACGTGCTCACGGCGAACCAGAAGCAGTTCCTCGACCTGGCGGACGAGCGGCTGCGCCGCAGCACGCAGAAGAACGACGAGACGCTCGCCCAGCGCGAGCAGGCGATCCGCGCACTGCTCGACCCGATGAGCAAGACGCTCGACAAGGTGAACGCCCGGGTCGACACCGCCGAGCAGGCGCGCCTGCAGGGGCACACGGCCCTCACGGAGCAGCTGCGCCAGCTCGAGACGGTCAACGCCCAGCTGCGCGTCGGCACCAGCGACCTCGTCTCCGCGCTCCGGTCCAACCAGACGCGCGGAGTGTGGGGCGAGCTGCAGCTCAAGCGGGTGGTCGAGGCCGCCGGGATGATGGACCACGTCGACTTCGAGTCGCAGGTGCACCGCACCACGGCCGAGGGCGAGACCCTGATCCCCGACCTGGTCGTCAGCCTGGCCGGCGGCAAGAACATCGTGGTCGACGCGAAGGTCCCGCTCAGCGCGTACCTGCGCGCGCAGCAGGCCGAGAGCTCCGCCGAGGGCGACAAGGAGCTCGACGCGCACGCCAAGGACCTCGCCAAGCACGTGGAGGTGCTCGCCGGCAAGGCCTACTGGTCGCAGTTCGACGCCGCGCCCGAGTTCGTGGTGCTGTTCGTCCCGGCCGAGCCGATCCTGGCCGCGGCGGTCGAGCGTCAGCCCGACCTGCTCGAGACCGCGATCCGCAAGCGGGTGCTCGTCGCCACCCCGATGACGCTCGTCGCCATGCTGCGCACCGTGGCCTACGCGTGGCAGCAGGACGCCATCGCCGAGGACGCGCAGAAGGTGCTGCAGACCGGCAAGGAGCTGTACGCCCGCATCGTCACGATGACCAAGAGCATCACCAAGCTCGGCCAGTCGATGACCGCCGCCACCAAGCACTACAACTCGTTCGTCGGGTCGCTGGAGACCCGCGTGCTGCCGCAGGCCCGCCGGATGGTCGAGCTCAAGGTCGTCGACGCGAGTCAGGCGATCGAGCCGCTCAAGGCCGTCGAGGACACGACCCGCGCCGTGACCAAGCCGGAGCTGCTGGCCGTCGAGGAGGGCTTCGTCGTCGACCTGGGCACGCTGTCGGCCGACGGGGACCGCGACGGGGCGCGGGGCGACTCGGTCGAGTCCCTCGTCGACGCCGCGCAGCGCGACCTCGAGCGCGCGGCCGGGGCCGAGGAGAAGGGCGAGTCGGCCGCGGGCTGAGCCCTCGCGCCGGCCAGGCCGACGGTGTCAGGCGGGCTCGACGGTGTCAGGCGGGCTCGACGGGTAGCGCGGTGCGCGCTCCGCGGCGGGGGCGCTTCTCCTCCTGCCCGGCGGCCTTGAGGCCCCGCGCCAGCTCGCGCGGCAGGGAGAACATCAGGTCCTCGGTCGCGGTGCGCACCTCCTCGACCTCCCCGAAGCCGTGGCTGTCCAGGTGCGCGATGACGTCCTGCACGAGGATCTCCGGCACCGAGGCGCCGGAGGTGACGCCGACCGTCGTCGCGCCGTCGAGCCAGGCGTCGTCGATCTCGGTCGCGCGGTCCACGCGGTACGCGCTGCGGGCGCCGGCCTGCAGCGCCACCTCGACGAGCCGCACCGAGTTCGACGAGTTCGCGGAGCCCACGACGATGACGACGTCGCACTCCGGGGCCAGCTTCTTCACCGCGACCTGCCGGTTCTGCGTGGCGTAGCAGATGTCGTCGCTGGGCGGGTCCTGCATCTCGGGGAACCGGTCGCGCAGGCGGCGCACGGTCTCCATCGTCTCGTCCACGGACAGGGTGGTCTGCGAGATCCACACGACCTTCTCCGGGTCGCGGACCTGCACCTGGTCGACCTCGTCCGGGGAGTTGACGACCTGCACGTGGTCGGGCGCCTCACCCGCGGTGCCCTCGACCTCCTCGTGCCCGGTGTGACCGATGAGGAGGATGTCGTAGTCGTCCTTCGCGAACCGGACGGCCTCCTTGTGCACCTTGGTCACCAGGGGGCAGGTGGCGTCGATCGTGTCGAGGCTGCGGGCCGCGGCGGACGCGCGCACCGCGGGCGAGACGCCGTGCGCGGAGAACACGAGCCGGGCGCCCTCGGGCACCTCGTCGGTCTCGTTGACGAAGATCGCGCCGCGGTCGCGCAGCGTCTCCACGACGTGCTTGTTGTGCACGATCTCCTTGCGCACGTACACCGGCGCGCCGTACGTCTCGAGCGCCTTCTCCACCGCGACCACCGCGCGGTCCACCCCCGCGCAGTAGCCGCGCGGCGCGGCGAGCAGCACGCGCTTGGTGGACGTCGGGGTGGCGGGGGCCGGGCTGGTCACAGTCACGCCGCCAGTCTAGGTGCGCCGGTGTGGACGTCCTGTGACGGGCGCATGACCGAGCGTCGGCGACCTCCCGACGGCCTCGTCGGGGGCGTGGGGCATGCTGGACGGCGTGTCGGACACGTCCCAGCCGCAAGCCCAGCCGCAGCCCCTGCCCGAGCTCGCCCGCGACACGACGGCGGAGCGCCCGTGGCCGGTGCGGCTGCTGTCCGCGAAGATCCGGGACTACGTCGCGAGGATGTCGCCGGTCTGGGTCGAGGGCCAGGTCGTGGAGCACACGTACCGCCCGCGGGCCGGGATGCAGTTCGTCACGCTGCGGGACACCGACGTCGAGGCCTCGCTGCCCGTGCACCTGCTGTCGAGGATCTACGAGGGCCTCCACCACAAGCCGGAGGTGGGCGACCACGTCGTGGTGCAGGCCAAGCCGGAGTTCTGGGTCAAGACCGGCCGGATGTCGATGCGCGCGACGGCGGTGCGGCAGGTGGGCGTGGGCGAGCTGCTCGCCCGCATCGACCAACTGCGGCGGGTGCTGGCCGCCGAGGGCCTGTTCGACCACGACCGCAAGCGCCCCCTGCCGTTCCTGCCGGCCGTCGTCGGCCTCGTGTGCGGGCGGGAGTCGAAGGCCGAGCACGACGTCGTCGTGAACGCGCGCGCCCGCTGGCCGCAGGTGCGCTTCGAGATCCGCGAGGTCGCCGTGCAGGGCGTCGACGCGGTGCGCGAGGTGAGCGGCGCGATCGCCGACCTCGACGCCCGCCCCGAGGTCGAGGTGATCGTCGTGGCGCGCGGCGGCGGCTCGGTCGAGGATCTCCTGCCGTTCAGCAACGAGGCCCTCGTCCGGGCGGCGGCGGCCTGCACGACCCCGCTGGTCAGCGCCATCGGGCACGAGACGGACACCCCGCTCCTGGACCTCGTCGCCGACCACCGCGCGTCCACCCCGACCGACGCCGCCAAGCAGGTCGTGCCGGACGTCGCGGAGGAGCGGCTGCGCCTGGAGCAGGCGCGGCGACGGATGCGCGCGGCGGTGTCCGGGAGGGTCGAGCGGGAGCAGCACGGCCTGGACGCGCTGCGGTCCCGGCCGGCCCTCGCCCGGCCGCAGACGACGATCGACGCCCGCGAGCGCGAGCTCGCCCAGCAGCTGCGGCACGCCCGCCACTGCCTGGACGCCGCCCTGCTGCGCGCGTCGGGCGAGGTCGGCCGGCTCGCCGCCCAGGTCCGCGCGCTCTCCCCGCAGGCCACGCTGGAGCGCGGCTACGCCGTGGTGCAGCGGGCGGACGGGCACGTGGTGCGGGCGAGCCGCGACGTCGCGACCGGCGACGCGGTGCGCGTGCGGGTCGCGGAGGGCTCGCTGGAGGCCGCCGTCACGGCGACGGAGGCACCTGCGCCGCCCGCGTGAGCCGGTCCGCGAGCCGACCGAACGCCGCCCGGAGCTCGGCGCCCTCGAGCACCTCGACGTCCGTGCCGAGCCGGGTGATCCAGAGCGCGAGCCGGTCCGGGTCGTCGCTGCCGACCTCCATGCGGCACGTCGACGGCCCGACGGCCTCCACCTCCAGCGGGGAGCCGACCTTCGCGACGACCTCCTCGGCCGACGCGTGCACGAGGATCCGGGCCCGGTAGCGCCACGTCGCCCTGCCGACCCGCGCCACGACGTGCCGCAGCACCGCGTCCTCCGGGATGACGCGCGGCCGGAACCGCGATCCGGTGGGCGGGCGCAGCACGATGCGGTCGGCGCGGAAGACACGCCAGTCCAGGCGGTCGAGGTCCCAGGCCAGCAGGTACCAGCGCGACCCCCAGCGCACCAGGCGGTGCGGCTCCGTGTGCCGGGACGACTCGGCGCCGTCGTGGGTCGTGTAGCGGAACCGGAGCCGCTCACCGGCCCGGATCGCGGCTGCGACGCCGCCGAGCACCTCCAGGTCCGGCGCCGGGTCCCCGCCCGGCACGACGCTCGTCGCCTCCCGGACGGCCTCGACGCGGCGCCGCAGGTGCGCGGGCATCACCTGCTCGACCTTCGCGAGCGCGGTGAGGGCGGTCTCCCCCTCGCCGAGCGACCCGTGCGCGGCCGCGGCGAGCCCGATCGCGACCGCCACCGCCTCGTCGTCGTCGAGCACCAGCGGCGGCATCGCCGACCCCGCGGCGAGCCGGTAGCCGCCGGCGACGCCGGGCCGGGCCTCGACCGGGTAGCCGAGCGAGCGCAGCTTGCCGACGTCGGTGCGCACGGTGCGGGTGCTCACCCCGAGACGCTCGGCGAGGTCGCCGCTGGTCCAGTCGCGCCGCAGCTGCAGCAGGGACAGGAGCTGGAGGAGGCGGGCCGAGGTCTCGAGCACCCTCGAAGCATCTCACCGATCGCGGAAGTAAGTCTTCCGCGATTGTTGCGAGGGTGGATCCATGAACGAGAACACCGCAGCCACCGCCCTCGTCCCCTTCCGCATCGACGTCCCGCAGGCCGACCTCGACGACCTGCGCGACCGGCTCGCGCGCACCCGCTGGCCCCACGCGGTGCCCGGCCGCGACGACCGCACGGACTTCAGCCGCGGCATCCCCCTGCCGTACCTGCGCGAGCTCGTCGAGTACTGGCGCGACGGCTTCGACTGGCGCGCGCAGGAGGCCGCCCTGAACGCGTACGAGCAGGTCACGACCGTCGTCGACGGCCAGACCTTCCACGTGCTGCACGCCCGCTCCGCGGACCCCGCCGCGACGCCGCTCCTGCTGTGCCACGGGTGGCCCGGGTCGTTCGTCGAGTACCAGCGCCTGCTCCCGCTGCTCACCGACCGATTCCACGTCGTGGTCCCGTCGCTGCCCGGGTTCGGCTTCTCGACCCCCCTGTCGGGCACCGGCTGGGAGGTGGCGCGCACCACCGAGGCGTACGCCGAGATCATGACGCGGCTCGGCTACGACCGGTTCGGCGTGCACGGCACGGACATCGGCGCGGGCACCACCGGGCGCCTCGCCGCGCTGTACCCGCATCGGGTGATCGGCACCCACGTCGGCAGCGACGGCCGCTCGCTCGGCATGGTGGGCGCGGCGTACCCGATGCCCGAGGGGCTGACCGACGACGAGGTGGCGCAGATCGACGCGGTGCGCGAGGCGGACGCCGCCGAGAACGGCTACTTCGAGATGCAGAACCACCGCCCCCACACGATCGGCGCCGCCCTGGCCGACTCCCCCGTCGGCCAGCTCGCGTGGATCGCCGAGAAGTTCCAGACCTGGACGAACCCGGCGTCCCGCACACCGGACGAGGCCGTCGACCGCGACCAGCTCCTCACGAACGTGTCGCTGTACTGGTTCACCCGCAGCGGGGCGTCGAGCGCGCAGTTCTACTACGAGGCCGCGCACTCCGGGCTCGACTGGCTCTCGACTTCGGACGTCCCGTCCGCGTGGTCCGTGTTCGACACGCACCCGCTCATGGCCAAGGTCTTCAACGGGTGGGGCGCGATCGACCGGTGGGTGGAGCACGCCGAGGGCGGCCACTTCCCCGCCATGGAGGAGCCCCAGCTCCTCGCCGACGACCTGCGCGCGTTCTTCAGCGGCCGGTCGTGACCGGGCGGGCG
>NZ_JBHVBO010000054.1:0-21350 GCF_042668085.1 Isoptericola sp. NPDC057391
GGGCGGCAGTTCGAACTGCCGCTCCGAGCACGAACTGCCGCCGTGAGCGCGGTGTGTCACCGGGTCCGCGCGACCCGGGTGGCCAGCGCGGCGAAGGTGAGCGCCAGGCCCGCCTGCACGACGACGGCGACGACGAACCCGCGCGGCAGGCCGGCGGACTCGGGCACCCCGGCGCGCGCCGCGACCGCCTGGAACAGCCCGCCGAGCACGGCGACGCCGAGGCCGAGGCCGAGCTGCTGCAGCGTGGTGAACAGCCCGCCCGCGACGCCGGCGGCCCAGGTGGGCGTGCGCGACAGGACGGTGCGCAGCACCGGCCCGTACATGAGCGCCTGCGCGGCGCCGAGCGCCATGAGCAGCGGCTGCAGGGCCGCCGTCGCCCCGGAGTGCCCGCCCATCTGCCCGCTGCCGACGACGAGGGCCAGCCCGCCGAGCACGACGGCCTGGGCCACGGCCGAACCCGTCATCGTCCAGCGCCCGGTGCGGCGCTCGATCGCGGGCGTGGCGAGGGCCGTCACGACGAAGGCGCCGCCGAAGCCGAGCAGCAGCACGACCGTGCCCCAGGCGTCGGCACCCAGTGCGCCCTGCGCGAGCGCCGAGAACTCGTACAGGAACGCCCCGTAGCCGGTGAAGAACAGCAGCGTCATGACGAGCCCGTCGCGCACCACGCGGGTCCGCAGCACGCTCGGCGGTACGACCGGCAGTTCCCCGCGCCGCTCGGCGGCACGCTGCGACCGGGCGAACAGGGCCAGCACGACGCCCGCCGCCGCGAGCATCCCGATCAGCGCCGGCGGCCAGCCGGCGGACGCGCCGAGCGTCAGCGGCACCACGAGCAGCAGCAGGCCGGCCGCCAGCAGCGCGGCGCCGCGCAGGTCGAGCGCGAGCGGCGCCGTCGACCGCGACTCCGGGACCGTGCGCAGCGCCAGCAGGGCGGCGACGGCGATCGCCCCGGTGGCGGCCTGCACGGCCCGCCAGCCCAGGTGGTCGCCCGCGACGCCGGCCACCGCCCCCGCGAGCACCTGCCCGGCGATGGTCGCGACGCCGCTCACGGCCGTGAACAGGGTGACGCCGAGCGCCCGCAGACGGTCGGGCGCGGTGGCCTGGATGGTCGACAGCACCTGGGGCGTGAACAGGCCCGCGGCGACGCCGAGCCCCGCCCGGAACGCCACGAGCACCGGCAGGGTCGGGGCGAACGCCGCCAGCACCGACAGCGCCGCGAACGCCCCGAGCCCCGCGGCGAGCAGCCGCCGTCGTCCGTAGCGGTCGCCCAGCCGCCCGGCCACCACGAGCGTCGCCGCGAACGTCGTGGTGTACGCGGACAGGACGAGCTGCCCGCCCGACGCCGCGGCGCCGAGGTCGGCGGTGATCGCCGGGGCGAGCAGGTTGACCGACCCGAACGTCATGTTGACCGGCAGGTACGCGACGAGCAGGACGGCGAGGCCGAGGCCGGTGAGCGCCCGGTGGGAGATCGCCGCGGCGGGCGCCGCCGCGGCGGGCGGGGTGGTGGTCGTGGTCATGACGTCGACGGTGCGCCCGCGCCCATCCTGGTACCAGGAGCCTGCCGATCGTGGTACCGCCACCACCTGGTTGTGGGCGCGTCCGGGGGCGACACTGGGGCGGTGTCCTCCACGACCCCCGACCGCGCCGCCCTCGGCGCGTTCCTGCGCGAGCGCCGCGGGCGCGTGACCCCCGGCGACGTCGGGCTCCCCGCCGGCGGGCGCCGCCGTACCCCGGGCCTGCGCCGCGAGGAGGTGGCGCAGCTCGCCGGGGTGGGGGTCACCTGGTACACGTGGCTGGAGCAGGGGCGGGCCAAGAACGTCTCGGACCAGGTGCTCGAGGCGGTCGCCCGGGTGCTGCGGCTCGACGACGCCGAGCGCCGCCACCTCATGGTCCTCGCGGGCCGCGAGACCGCCGTCGCGCCCGGGCCGCCGCCGGGGGTGCGGCCGGAGCAGCTGGCGGTGCTCGCCGGGCTGCTTCCGTACCCGGCGGCCGTGCAGACCGACTGCTACGACCTGCTCGCCGCCAACCGGGCGTACCGGTACCTGTTCGACGACCTCGACGCCCGCCCGGCGGAGGACCGCAACTGCGCCTGGCTGATGTTCACCGAGCCGCGCTGGCGCGGGGCGCTCGGCGACGCCGAGGACGTCGTCCTGCACAACATCGCCGCCCGCCTGCGGGCCCGCGAGCCCGAGCACCGCGACGACCCCCGCTGGTCCGCGCTGCTGGCGCGGCTGCGGGCGTCGTCGGCGGACTTCGTGCGGCACTGGGAGTCGTACGACGTGGCCGGGGACGGCACCCAGCTGCGGCACTACCGCTCGGCCCGCGCGGGCCGGCTCGACGTGCACTTCCAGAGCCTGTGGCTGGACCGTGCCCGCGGTGACCGGATCATCGTCATGACGCCGGCCGACGACGCGACGGCGCAGCGGCTGGAGCGGCTCGACGCGCTGGTGGGGGCGGCGCCCGCCGTGACGTCGCGGGACGACGGGGCCGCTGGTCGCGGATTGGCCGTGTCGGTCACCGGCCCGGCGGGGGGATGATGGACCCCGTGCGCACCATCCGACAGAGCCGCAAGCTCCGCGGCGTCCGCTACGACGTCCGCGGCCCCATCCTCGTCGAGGCCCAGCGCCTCGAGGCCGAGGGCCACCGCATCCTCAAGCTGAACATCGGCAACACGGCGCCGTTCGGCTTCGAGGCACCGGCGGCGATCCAGGCCGACGTCGTGCACCACCTGCCCGAGGCGCAGGGGTACAGCGACTCGCGCGGCATCTACGAGGCGCGCACCGCGGTGGCGCAGTACTACCAGTCGCGCGGGCTGCGCGACACGACCGTCGAGGACGTCTTCATCGGCAACGGCGTCTCCGAGCTCATCTCGATGGTGCTGCAGGCGTTCGTCGACGAGGGGAACGAGATCCTCGTCCCGGCGCCGGACTACCCGCTGTGGACGGGCGCCGTCACGCTGTGCGGCGGCACCGCCGTGCACTACCGGTGCGACGAGGAGAACGGCTGGATGCCGGACCTCGAGGACCTCGAGTCGAAGATCACCGAGAACACGCACGCGATGGTGATCATCAACCCGAACAACCCCACCGGCGCGGTGTACAGCAAGGAGATGGTGGAGGCGATGGTCGACATCGCCCGCCGCCACGACCTCGTGGTCCTCACCGACGAGATCTACGAGAAGATCCTGTTCGACGGCGCCACCCACCACCACGCCGCGGCCGCGGCGGGCGACGACGTGCTGTGCCTGACGTTCAGCGGCCTGTCCAAGGCGTACCGCGTGTGCGGGTACCGCGCCGGGTGGGTCATGGTGTCGGGTCCCAAGGAGAACGCCACCGAGTTCCTCGAGGGCCTCACCCTGCTGGCCAACATGCGCATGTGCGCCAACGTGCCCGCGCAGCACGCCATCCAGACCGCGCTGGGCGGGTACCAGTCGATCGACGAGCTCATCGTGCCCGGCGGCCGGTTCTACGACCAGGCGATGCTGGCCGACAAGCTGCTCAACGAGATCCCCGGCGTCACGTCCGTGCGCCCCAAGGGCGCGCTGTACTGCTTCCCGCGCCTCGACCCGGAGATGTACCCGATCGAGGACGACGAGGCGTTCGTCATCGACCTGCTGCGGGCGAAGAAGATCCTCGTCACCCACGGCACCGGGTTCAACTGGTTCGAGCCCGACCACTTCCGCCTCGTCACCCTGCCCGACGAGGAGATCCTCACCGAGGCCATCGGCCGCATCGGGGAGTTCCTGGCGACACGCCGGCGGTAGCCGAGGGTTCTCTACCGCGTCACGTTTGCCAGGGCGCGGGCGACGTGCGCCCGGGTGGCCGCGAACGCCGCGGCCATCTCCCGGGCCTGGCCGGGGTACTCGGCGTGGCCCGCCGAGTGCACCGCCAGCTCCAGCTCCGCCCCGGTGCCGGCCCGCTCGGCGGCGCGGACGCCCGCCGTGACGCCGAACTGTCCGGGCGGCGGCACGTGGGTGTCCCACAGGGCGCACTCCACCCGCACCGGCACGCGGGCGTACGTGGCCGCGACCGACGCGTCCGTGAGCGCGAGGACGGCGCGGGCCTCCGGGTGCTCCGCCACGTAGCGTCGCTGCGCCTCGCCGCTGCCGGTGCACGGCACGGCGAGGCGCTCGTCGTACTGGCCGAAGCTCGGCACCTCCAGCGTGGCGCCCACGAACCGGTCTTCCCACGGCACGGCGAGCGCGCCGACCCCGCCGCCGAAGCTGGTGCCCACGTAGTAGAGCGGCAGGTCGGCGTGAACCCCGTCGACGCCGGCCAGCGCCTCCTGCAGCGCGGTGGCGGCGTGCCACAGGTCGACGGCGCAGCGTCCCAGCACGTACGTCTCGACGTCGTCGATGCCGTGCAGCACGTGCTCGGTGCTCACGTCCGGGGCGCCCACCCCGGCGTTGAGCACGCCCAGGCCGCGCGCCACCGGGAAGATCACGGCCGCGTCGCGGGGCACGCGCTCGAACGACGGCGCCTCGCGCCCGCCGTACCCGTGCCCGTGCACGATCCCCACGCGGACGTCGCCGTCCGCCGGCACCGCCAGCCACGCCCGCAGCCGCAGGCCGCCGTCGGCGGTGAACGTCACGAACGACACGTCGTGCGCGCCCTGGCGCCCCACGGGCTCCGCCACGACGTCGGCCGGGACGTCGCGCGCCGCGGCGTGCCAGGACCGCCACAGGTCGGCGAACCCGTCGGGCTCGGCGGCGGGAGGCACGGCGAGCAGGCCGTCGCGGTCGTACCCGTACGTGCCGTCGATCGGGCTGCCGGGGAACCAGGCGTCGTAGGGGGCGGGCAGGGTCACGGGATCTCCAGGCTCTTGAGGTCCGGGCATACCGGCGGCAGGCTGCGTGACAGACTGTGCCGCGGGTCGAAAGGGGAGCGGGTGCTCGTCGCAGAACGCAGGTCGCGGATCGTGGCCGAGGTGCGCCGCCGGGGCGCCGCGAGCGTCACCGAGCTGGCGCAGGAGCTGGGTGTCAGCGCGATGACGGTGCGTCGGGACATCGAGGCGCTCGCGGACGCGGGCGAGCTCGACCGGGTCCGCGGCGGCGCCACCACCCGCGGGGACGCCGGCGCGGTGCAGGAGCACGGGTTCGCGTCGCGGGTGCAGCAGCAGGTCGGGGCCAAGCGGGCCATCGCCCGCCGGGCCGCGCAGCTCGTGGAGCCCGGCATGGCCGTGGGGCTCTCGGGCGGCACGACGGCGTGGGTGCTCGCGCAGGAGCTGCGCGCCGTCCCCGACCTCACGGTGGTGACCAACTCGCTGCCGGTCGCGGAGGTGTTCCGCCGCCCCGACCGCGCCGACGAGCCGTACACGCAGTCCGTCGTGCTTACCGGCGGGGTCCGCACGCCGTCCGACGCGCTCGTCGGCCCGGTCGCGGTGCGGTCCCTGGAGCACCTGCACCTCGACGTCGCGTTCCTCGGCGTGCACGGCGTGGACCTGCACGCGGGCCTCACGACGCCCAACCTGCTCGAGGCCGAGACGGACCGGGCGCTGCTGGCCGCCGGGCAGGACGCCGTCGTGCTCGCCGACCACACCAAGTGGGGCGTCGTCGGGCTGACCACGATCGTCGACCTGCACGAGGTGGAGCATCTCGTGGTGGACGACGGCCTGGACGCCGACGCGCGCGAGCTGCTCGAGGCGCACGTCGGCGAGCTCTGGGTGGTGCCGGTCGACTGACCGCCGTGCTCCGGCACGCTGCGGGGCGGCGCCACCCGTCAGCGGGCGGTGCTGGCGCGCGGCACGACGCGCGCGTCCACGACCACGTGCTGCACGGGCAGGTTGGCGCCCGGCGGCGTGGCGATCTGCCGCTCCAGCTCGCCCAGCGCGCGCTCGACGAGGGCCTCCTTGTCGGGGGAGACGGACGTGAGCGACGGCGTCGTGAACTGCGCGCCGCGCACGTCGTCGATCCCCACGACGGCGACGTCGTCCGGCACCCGCCGCCCGGCCTCGTGCAGCGCGGGCAGGGCGCCGAACGCGACGGAGTCGTTGGAGCAGACGATGCCGTCCAGCTCCACGCCGCGCTCCAGCAGCTCGCGGACGGCGCGCCGCCCCTCGCCGGGCGTGAACGACTCGACCTGCGCGACGAGCGCCGGGTCGTCCGCGATGCCGAGCGCGGCCACGGCCTCGCGGTAGCCGGCGTACCGGCGGTCGGCGGCGTCCGAGGGGCGCGCGTCCCGCGGCCCGACGAACGCCACCCGCCGACACCCGACGGATGCCAGGTGCTCCGTGGCGGCGTACGACGCGGCCCGGTTGTCGATCGTCACGTGCGTGAACGGGCTGACGAGGATGTGCTCGCCGAGCAGCACCAGCGGCCCGGGGGAGGTGCGCCGCGTCAGGTCGGCCACGGACAGGGCGCGCGGGATGTGGATGAGGCCGTCGGTCGGGGGCAGCCCGATGCCGTTGGCGACGTCCACCTCGCGCTCGTGGTCGCCCGCGGTCTGCTGGATGAGGATCGACAGGCCGCGCTCGTCGGCGCGCCGCACGAGCAGCGCCGTGAGCTCGGCGAAGTACGGCTCCTCGAGGTCCGGCACGGCGAGCGCCACGATGCCGGTGCGCTCCTTCCTGTGCACGGCGGTCAGCGTAGCCCGGGATGCGGTGGCGGCGCCGCGCGCCGGCCGGGTGAGAGCGTGCGGCACGGTCACTCCTGCACGCGCAGCGCGACCACGCGGGCCTGCGCCGAGCCGTTCGTGGCGCCGACGACGAGGCGCGCGGCCCGCAGCGGGCCGAGGCCGGACGGCAGCGGGTGGGTGCGCAGCCGCCACCGGTTGTCGGTCTCGTCGGCGACGGTCACCCAGCCCTCCGCGCCCACCGGCAGCACCTCGACCCGGTAGTCCTTCACGAGGGTCGGCATGATCTCGTCGGGCGTGCGGTGGTGGTGCAGGGTGTTGAGCTCGACGTCGAGGTCGTCGTCGAACACCACGCGCACCTCGCGCCCGGTGACGGGCTCGTCCCAGTCGAGTCGCAGCCACTCGTCGCGGCCGGGCACCATCGGCGACGACGCCCACAGGTGCGGGCCGCCGTGGTTGCGGTGGTAGCCGCTCGTGGCGCGCTCTGGCGCCAGCGCGCGGGTGTCCGGGCCGGCGCGGAAGACGACGGACCGCCCGCGCAGCGGCTTGGTGGGCCACTGCACCAGCAGCTCCTCGGAGCTGATCTGCACGTTCTGGTCGTCGTTGTCGACGCGGTGCACCAGCGTGAGCACGCCCGCCGGCAGCGGCGAGGTGAGGCGGACCGCGACGTCGGGGTTGGCGCGCAGCACGACGACGGCGTTCTGCGGCACGTCGGGGGCGAAGGGCACGTGGGCGGTGACCCAGCGCTCGTCGCCGGCGGGCACGACGACGTCCGTCTTGGTCTCCAGGTGCGCCGGCACCACGTTTTGCGGCTTGCCGGTGGAGAACACCTCGACCGACAGCGTGGTGTCGCGGCGCGCGGAGACCAGCAGCTCGATCGTCTCGAGCCGCGGGTCCACGGGCAGCACGATGCCGAGGTCGACGTCCAGGTCGTAGACGTCGAAGTCGTAGGGGTCGCCGTCGGCCGGCTCCGTGACGGGCGCGGCGATCCGCGTCGTCGTGCTGGAGGCGGTGACGGTGGCGCGGCGGGCGAGGTCGTGCGGGTCGGTGTTCGCGATGCCGACGGCGGGGGCGTCCCAGCGCAGCAGCGTCTGCCGCAGCTCGTCGAGGTGGTCGGTGTAGATGCCGCGCGGCGTCGTGCCGTGCTCCACGCACAGCGCGGCGGCGGTGCCCGCGGCCTGGCCCATCGCGCCGCAGGTCGCCATGACGCGCGCGGCGCCGAAGGCGATGTGCGTGGCCGACACGTCGCGCCCGGCGAACAGCAGGTTCTCCACGTTCACGGAGTACAGGGAGCGGTAAGGGATCTCGAAGACGCCGTCGGAGAAGCGCTGCAGCGCGCCCGCCCCCTCGGCGTACATGCCCTGGGCGGGGTGCAGGTCGATGGACCAGCCGCCGAACGCGACGCCGTCGTCGAAGACGGTCTGGTCGATCACGTCGCCTTGGTGCAGCGTGTAGTCGCCGATGAGGCGGCGGTACTCGCGCTTACCGGGCACGTTGCCGATCCACTCGAGCGTGAGGTTGTCGGCGTCGAACTTCCCGGAGTTCTTGATGTAGTCCCAGATCCCGAGGATGACGCCGCGCAGCTCGTCACGGATGCGCTCGTTGTCGTCGACGATGTCGAGCTCGCCGCCCCACTCGATCCACCAGTAGTGCGCGCCGGAGTCGCCGCTGCGGATCACGCGGTTCATCGGGATGGGCGTGCGGGTGATGTCGATCGCGGTCTCCGGCGCCACGTACTTCACCGGGTGGCCGAGGTCCTTGGTGTAGAAGAGCAGCGTGGAGCCGAGGAACTCGCGCACCGGCTCCGGCGGCGCCCACTCCTCGCCGAACTCGGCCTGCGACTCCTTGCCGAGGCGGTACCGCGCGCCGGCCAGGTGGCCGACCAGCCCGTCGCCGGTGCAGTCGAGGAAGACCGGCGCGACGAACGTCGTGAGGATCTCCGAGCCCATCGTCCAGCCCGTGACGGACTCGATGCGGCGCGCGTCGTCGGGGCCGGTGGCGACCACCTCGCGCACGTCCGTGTTGAGGAACAGCCGCAGGTTCTCCTCGCGGCGCACCGTGTCGAGCACGACGTCGTCCCAGTACACCGGGTTGCCCTCGGGGTTGCGGTACTGGTTCTCCACGTACATCTCGCCGACGATCCCGGTCTCCCGGGCCCAGCGCTGGTTGCCGTGCGCGGTGGCGCCGCACACCCACACCCGCACCTCGGAGGAGGAGTTGCCGCCCAGCACGGGCCGGTTGTTCACCAGCACCACCTGGCGGCCCAGCCGCGCGGCGGCGACCGCCGCGCTGACGCCGGCGAGCCCCCCTCCGACGACGACGACGTCCGCCTCGACGGTCTGCGTGCGCATGATCTCTCAGTCCTCGATCCGGTGGTTCTGGGGTTCGGTGGTTCTCGTGGTGCGGGGTGGGTGCGCGGCGCGGCTCAGCCGCGCAGGCCGGCGACGACGTCCTCGAGCGGGGTGCCGGCGATCGGGGCGCCGGTGCGCGGCACGCGGGCGTGGAACAGCGTGCCCGACGTCGGCCCGGTCTCGGCGGCGCTCACGTACAGCACGTCCGTGCCCGCGGACGGGCCGGTGCGGATCGTGCGGGCGGCGAGACGCTGCTGGCCCGGCTGCACGTCGCCGAGCCCGGCGAACCGCCAGTCCCCGCCGTCGCCCCCGCGCTCCGCGCGCACCACCTGGGTGCGGACCTGGCCGTCGACCCGGCCCTGCACCACGGCGTACGCGCGGGTGACCCCGGCCGCCGACGTGGCGTCCAGCGCGGCGACGGTGTCGATGCCGTCGCCCAGCGACTCGGCGTCGACCACGGTCTCGCGCTGCCAGGCGGTGCCGTCGAAGCGCGCGAAGCGCACGTCGAAGCGGTCCGCGGTGTCGTCGGCCTTCGCCTCCGCGTAGCGGTAGACGACGCCGGCGAGCGTGTCGCCCGTGATCGCGAGCTTGGCGGTCTGCACGGTGGGGGCGTCGGTCGCCAGCGACTCGCCGGGCGCGAACGGCTGGTAGACCACCGCTCCGCCCGCGGACGGTGCGATGGGCGTGGTCAGGGCGTTGCCGGCCGCGTCGTGCCAGGAGTCGTCGGCCGGGTCGTAGACGGCGTACGAGCCGAGGTGCCGGTACGGCCCGGCCGCCCAGCGGTGCCACTCCCACAGCACGTGCAGCCGGCCGTCGGTGCCGACCTCGAGGTCGTCCGGGTAGACCGACGCGCCCACGCCCGACGCGAAGACCGCGACGCGCGACCACGTGCCCGACGCCGTGTCGAAGCGGTACAGCCGCCCGTCACGGACGGTGGCCCCGTCGCGGCCGCCGCGCACCATGACGTACGCGTCGCCGTCGGCGCCGCGCGCCGTGACCGGGTAGGTCATCGGCACGCCCTGGTCGGGCAGGTCGGCGCTCGCGTCGACGAGCGACGTGACGTCACCGGGCGTCGTCGAGCGGAAGTACTGCCACGGCACGTGGTGCATGGACACGAACGCGTGGATCGTGCCCTCGCCGTCCACGACGATCGACGGCTGGTCGTGCCCGCTGTCGTCGAGGAACGTCGCGCACGACCCGTCGTCGGCGCGCAGGCAGCCGACGGTCCACGCGCCGTCGGCGCCCTTCGCCGCGACGTGCACCTCGTGGCGCGAGGCCTCCGCGGCGGGGGCGTCGAACGCCATGTACGTGACGCCGTCGACGACGTCGAGCGGCGTCCACCAGCCCGCGTTGTTCGAGCGGTCCACGGGGTAGGGGAGCGGCTCGATCGTCTCGGCGTGCTTCGCCTGCCCGGTGGCCCCGGGCGGTGCCGCCGACGCCGGGCCGGTGAGCGACGCCCCGGCGACCAGCGCGAGCGACGCCGTCGCGAGGGCGACCCCCCGTGCGGTGCGGCGTCCCATCAGCCGACCAGCTTCTGCGCGGCCTCGCCGGCCTTCTGCATTGCGGTCTTCGGGTCGGTCTTGCCGACCAGCACGGCCTGCACCTGCTCGGCGACGACCGTCTCGATCTGCGAGTACGCGGTGAACTTCCAGAACGGGTTGCTCGTCGACGTCGCCGTGATGCGGTCGTTGAACAGCGACCCGAAGGTGTCGGCGGCGACGACGTCGGACTGCTGCGCCTCGGTGGTGACGGGCGGCAGGCCGCGCACCTCGTAGTCGGCCAGCACCGTGTCGAGGTCGGACGTCGCGAACTGGGCGAAGTCGGCGGCGGTCGCGGCGCCATCGCCGTCGACGACCGCGATGGCGCCGCCCCACACGAGGGCGCGGGGCGTCTCGCCGGCCTTGAGGACGGGGCGGGACAGCGGCGTCAGCTTGCTGCCGAGGTCCTTGTCGGGCGACTCCTCCTGGACGGCGTTACGGCCCACGGGGGCGTCGTCGTAGATCGCGGCGCGGCCCTGCGCGAACAGGGAGCGCGCGTCGAACCGGTCGACGTCGGCGGCGATGAGCTTCTGGTCGTACAGCGACTTGTACCAGGTCACGGCCTCGACGGACGCGTCGTCGCCGATGGTGACGGTGTCGCCGTCGACCAGCGGGCTGCCGAACGTCTCCATCCAGATGAGGATGTCCTTGAGCTGCGCCGCCTTGGTGGACGCGGCGTAGGGGATCATCCCGCCGCCGAGGCCCTTGAGGTCCTGGAGCGCCTTCTCGAACTCGTCCACCGTGGTGGGGAAGGCGTCGGGGTCGATCCCCGCCTTCGTCAGCAGCTCGGAGTTGGCCACGAGGCCGATCGCGCCGATGGTCCACGGCAGGCCGTACTGGACGCCGTCGAACTGGGCGGCCGACAGCGCCGCGTCGGTGTACCCGCGGCCCTCGGTGAGGGCGGAGAGGTCCTGCAGCTTGCCCATGGCGGCGAGCGAGCCGAGCCAGGCGACGTCGACGTGCGCCGCGCCCGTGAACTGGCCGCCCTTCACCTGCAGGGTGAGCTGGTTGATGTACTCGTTGTAGGGGAACGAGACGTCCTTCACGGTCACGCCGGCCTGGTCCTGGTAGGCCTTGACGATCGCCTCGAGTGCGGGGGCCGCGGCCTCCTCGGTGAACGACCACGACGAGAACGCGAAGTCGGTCTTCGCGCCGCCGGTCGCGGCGGCCGAGGCGGCGGCGCCCGTGGACGACGGCGCGGACGGCGCGCAGGCGGCGAGGGCGGCGGTGCCGGCGCCGATGCCGAGCAGCTGGAGCACGCGACGCCGCGACACGGCGCTCTGGGGAAGGGTGAGAGTCATGGGGATCCTCCGCATCGAGGGTCGTTCAGGTGGGGACGGTGGTGGAGCGTGAGGGGGGCGGTCAGCCCTTGACGGCGCCGGCGGTGAGCCCGCCGACCAGGTACTTCTGCAGGGCGATGAAAGCGATCGCGACCGGGAGCGAGACGACGAGCGACGCCGCCATGAGCTCCGGCCACGCCGTCGAGGCCTCGCCGATGAACGTGTTGACCAGGCCGGGCGGCAGGGTCTGCTTCTCCGGGCCGGCGAGCGTGAGCGCGAAGACGAAGTCGTTCCAGCCGCGGACGAAGGCGAACAGCCCCGCGGCGATGAGGCCTGGCGCGGCCAGCGGCAGCACGATCGAGTGGATGATCCGCAGACGGGACGCGCCGTCGACGCGCGCCGCCTCGATGAGCTCGTCGGGGATGGTGTCGAAGAAGCCCTTGAGCATCCACACACACAGGGGCAGCGTGAACGTGGTGAAGCTCAGCACCAGCGCGGTGTACGTGTTGAGCAGGTTGTACGCGCTGAACACGCTGTACAGCGTCACCAGCAGGAGGGCCTGCGGGAACATCTGCGACGCCAGCACCAGGTACATCAGCGAGCGGCGGCCGCGGTAGCGGAACTTGGAGAACGAGTACCCCATGTACGCCGAGACCAGCACCGACAGCACCGCGGTGATCACCGAGACGATGACGCTGTTGCGCAGGTAGCCGAACAGCTGCTCGTTCGAGGCCAGCGCGGCGAACGCGTCCAGCGTCGGCGCCGACGGGAAGAACCTCGGCGGATAGCTGAACACCTGGTCGCGCGGCGTGAGCGACGTGGCGAGCAGCCAGTACACCGGCAGCAGGCCGAAGCCGCCGCAGATCACCACGGTGGCCCACGCCGCGACGCGCACGCCGGGTCGCTCGGACCGCAGCGCGCCGCGGCGCAGGCGCTGGGGCGGACGGGGCGCGTCCGCCGGGGACGACGCCGAGGGCGGGGTGGGCGCGGCGGGGAGCTGCGTCGTCGCGCTCATCGCTCCTCTCCCTTCTCCGAGAAGCGGACGTACACGACGACGAGCGCCATGAGCAGCACCATCCACAGCAGGCCGAGCGCGCCGGCCTTGCCGAGGTCGTAGCCCTGGAAGGCCGTCTCGTACACGGCGGTGGCGAACGTCTGGGTGGCGCCCGCGGGGCCGCCGCCCGTGAGGACGTAGATGATGTCGAAGTGCTGGAAGTTCCAGATGAACTCCAGCAGCAGCACCAGCCCGACGATGCCCTTGAGGTGCGGCAGCGTGATGGCGAAGAAGCGGCGGACCGTGCCCGCCCCGTCCATCTCGGCGGCCTCGTGCAGCTCGACCGGCACGGTCTGGAGGCCGGCCAGGAGCATGACCATCATCCAGGGGAACGACTGCCAGGTCTTCGCCAGGATCACGGCGCCCATCGCGGTGCCCGGCTGGGCGAGCCACGCCTGGGGGTCGTCGACCAGGCCGACCGCCTGCAGCAGCGCGTTCATCACGCCGTAGTTGGCGTTGAAGATCCACATCCACAGGAACGACACGACGACGCCGGGCACCAGCCAGGGGATGAGCATGAGGCCGCGCAGCACCTTGGCGCCGCGGATCCTCGTGTTCAGCGCCAGCGCGAGGGCGAAGCCGATCACGAACGGCAGGATCGTGGTGCCGAGCGTGAAGACGAGCGTCTGGCGCAGCAGGCGCAGGAAGTCGCCCTGGAGCACGTCCACGAGGTTCTGCAGCCCGACGAACGTGCGCCCGGGCAGCACGAGGCTCTGCTCGAAGAACGCCGTGACCAGTGCCGCGATCAGCGGGTAGAGCACGACGCCGGCCAGCAGCGCGACGCCGGGCAGGAGCAGCAGGACGGCGAACTGCCCGTCGCCGAGCCGTCGTGGCGTCGTCTGTGACTTTCTGTGTTCAAGAGTGTGAGTTTGTGAACTCGTCATGTCCACGTCCCTGTGGGTCAACCTCGGCAACGAGGGTGATGAGCTGGTGTCCGCGACACACTCTGGCGGATCCTGGCCGATCTGGTCAAACGTCTGCGGTCTCGGTGCGGTAACAACTTGCCCCTGAAATGAACACAACTGAACAGTACGTCACACCGTAGTGAACAGCGGAGGCCGCCGAGCCGACGTGAGTGTCGGGCTCGACGGCCTCCGGGGTGCGCCGTGCTGGCGCTCAGGCGGTGAAGGGAAGCTGCTCGGGCCGCACCTCGTGCCGCAGCGGCTCGCCCGCGGCCCAGCGGTCGACCTCGTCGGCGGCGGCGTGGCCGAGCCGGGCCTCCTCGGTGCCGAGCGACCCGGCGACGTGCGGGGTGAGGAAGACGTTGCCCAGGGAGAGCAGCGGGTGCCCCGCGGGCAGGGGCTCGGGGTCGGTGACGTCGAGGACGGCGAACAGGTCGGGCCGGTCCGCGAGCGTGCGGGCGAGCGCGTCGTGGTCGATCAGCCCGCCGCGGGCGGTGTTGAGCAGGGTGGCCGACGGCGCGAGCAGGCCGAGCTCGTCGGCGCCGAGCATGCCTCGCGTGCCGTCCGTGAGCGGGGCGTGCACGGAGACGACGTCGCAGGCCGCGAGCAGGTCGGGCAGGCCGACGAGCTCCACGCCCGCCCGGCGCGCGTCGTCGGCGTCGTAGTACGGGTCGTGCACCAGCACACGCACGTCGAGGGGGCGCAGGGCCTCGGCGACGAGGCGCGCGATGAGCCCGAACCCGACCAGGCCGACCGCGGCGCCGTCGAGGCCGCGGATCCCGACGCGCCCCGGCATCGCGTGCTCGCGCGCGGCCGTGAGGCCCAGCCGCAACGCGTTCTTCACCGCCAGGTGCACCATCGACACGGTGAAGTCAGCCACGGCGCGCGCGTTGGCGTGCGCCGCGGACGTGACGCGCACCCCGCGTGCCCACACCTCGGGCGTCACCATGCCCCACACCGAGCCGGCCGCGTGCGCCACGAGCTCCAGGCGCGGCAGGCGGTCGAGCACCGCGGCGTCCAGCACGGGAGCGCCCCAGCCGGTGACGAGCGCGCGCGCCCCGGCGATCGTGCCCTCGTCGGCGGTCGCGAGGTCGACGACCGGGCCGTGCGCCGCCAGCCGGTCGCGGACTGCGGTGGGCAGGACGGACCCCGCCCAGTCCTCGCCGACGGCGGTGAGGATCGCGGCGGGCGGGGCGGGCTGCGGCGTCGGCATGGCGCCGACCCTAACGGGATCGCTCGCGGTCGCTCTCGCCGGCCCGCGTGACGCGGAGCCGCCACCCGATCGCCGCGGCGACCAGCGCGACGGCGAGCCCGGCGAGGCCGTGCACCAGCGCGTCTTGTCAGCCCTCGGGGACCGTCGCGACGGCCTCCACCTCGACGAGCGCGCCGGGACGGGCGGGCGCGACGGCGAGGACGGTGACGGCGGTGCGCGCCTGCCAGACCTTCCTCGACGCGACGTAACCGTCGTTGGGGTCCACCGACGGGTCCAGGTAGATCGTCAGCTTCGCGACGTGCTCCGCGTCCGTGCCCGCCTCCTCGAGCACGGCGAGCACGTTGCGCAGCGCCTGCTCGGTCTGGGGGCCGAGACCGCCCTCGACGATCTCGCCGTCGGGGCCCGTGCCGTTCTGGCCGCCCACGTACAGGGTGCGGCCGGCGGGCAGGATCATGCCCCACGCGAAGGCGGGGTTCTGGTGCAGCGAGGGCGGGTCGACCGGCGTCGGTGTCGGCATGGCAGGTCCCTTCGTCGAAGGCTTTCCCCGAGCGTCTCGCGAGCCACCGACACGTGCCGCGCCCGGCGCACGGTCGACCGGTTCCCACGTCTCTCAGGCCACGACCCGCAGCGTCTCGAGGGTGGCGTCGGCGGCGTCCGGGACGAGCATCCCCGCTCGCGCGCCCGTGACCAGGTAGTCCACCACCTCCTGGGTGACGACCTCGCCGGGGGCGAGCACCGGGACGCCCGGGGGATAGGGGCTCACCATCTCCGCGACGACCCGCCCGACCGCGCGCTCCACGGGCACCTGCTCGGCGGCGGCGAACATGGCCTCGCGGGGGGACATCGCCGAGCGGAGCTCGAGGGCGCCCGGCGCCGGCAGCGCGACCTGCGGCGGACGCTCCAACGAGGGCGCCGCCTCGACGAGGCCCGCCAGCGCGTCGACGAGCCGGGCGATGCGCTCGTCGTCGTCGCCGTGGCTGAGCCGGGCGCTGACGCGGCACGCGTCCGACGACCCGAGGTCGACGTGGCGTGCGGCCCGGGCCCACTCGGCCGCCTGGTAGCCGGAGATGCCGAGCCCTCGCACGTCGACCGTGAGCACGACGGGTTCGAGCTCGAACGCTCGCCCCTCGCCGAGCGCGTCCGCGCCCATGAGGTCGAGGCCGTCGAGCCGGCCGACCGCCTCGCGGGCGCCCTCGGCACGACGCAGGGTGGCGTCGAGCAGGTCGTGGCCCCGCTCGACCATCTGCCGGCGCCAGCCGTCCAGGGTGAGGTAGACGAGCGCCGACGAGCTCGTGGTGCCCAGGAGGTCCTCCCGCTGCTTGAGCACCACCGGGTCGACCAGGTCGCCCTGCAGGTGGAACACCGAGCTCTGCTCGATGGCCGAGCCCATCTTGTGGACGCTCGTGACGACCAGGTCGGCCCCGGCGTCCATGCCCCACGTGGGCAGGGCGTCGTGGAACGGCAGGTGCGCGCCCCAGGCCTCGTCGACGATCAGCGGCACGCCGTGCCGGTGGCAGACCTCGGCGACCCCGGCGATGTCGGCACAGGTGCCCCAGTCGGTGGGCGTGATGAGGAGCATGCCCGCGGCGTCGGGGGAGCCCCGGAGGGCGCGCTCGACGTCGGCCGGTTCCGGCGGGTGCACGAGGTCCAGCCGTTCGTCGTGGTGCGGGTGCACCCACACCGGCTCGATGCCGGTGAGTACCAGCCCCGCCACCACCGACTTGTGGGCGTTGCGGGAGACCAGCAGCTTCTGCCCGGGCCCGGCGACCGACATCATCGCGGTCTTGACCGACAGCGAGCTGCCGCACGTGGAGAAGAAGGTCTTCTCCGCCCCCACCGCGTCGGCCATGAGCTCCTGCGCCTGCTCGAGGACGCCCTGGGACATGCGACGGTCGTCCAGGCCGTTGAGCATCAGCACGTCCGACGCGAAGACTCCCGCCCCCACGACGTCGAGCACCCGCGCGTCGACCCCCGCGCCCTGCCGGTGACCGGGTGGCCCGAACACGACGTCCCCGCGGTCCCGGAACTCCTCCAGAGCCTCCAGGACCGGCACCCGACCATGATCCATGCCTGCCTCCGTCCTTCGCCGACGACCGTGCCGCCTGCCATGCTCGGCCGGGCCCGTGGTGCTCGCGACCCGGTGGCGCCGGGGCGACGGTGTCCGCCCGGGTTGCGCCTGCGGCCGCGGGCGGAAGACTCCCCGCCATGGAGAACGTGGACTACGACCAGCTCGCCGACGACTACGGATGGTTGTTCGGCACCGCCGCGATCATCGTCTACCTGGCGGTGGCGGTGATCTTCCTGATCGCGTACATCCGGATCATCCAGAAGGCCGGCTACTCGGGCTGGTGGGTGCTGGTCGGCATCGTGCCGATCCTCAACGTGGTGATGTTCCTCGTGTTCGCCTTCTCGCGCTGGCCCGTGCTGCGCGAGCGGGACGCCCTGCGCGCCGGGCAGGAGTACCCGCGCTGACCAGGGTGGGCGACGCCGTCCACCCCGGCGACTTGGAGGGATCCTCCAAAACGATCGGGGGGACATTGGCACAGCCGTCGGGGGGTCTGCCCCCTGGACGACAACCTACGCTGGCGTAGGCTACGAAGGCGTAGGTTCCGGTGGTCACCGTGCGGTGGGCCGGGACCTCCTCCGTGCCGGAGCAGCCCAGCCCCGCCCAGGGGCCGTCAGCGAAGGAGACCGCGTGCCGCAGCCCACCACCGGCGAGCCCGACCAGATGCCGGTCGACGTGCCCGCCGACGTCGCGCCCGCTGACGTCGAACCCCTGGTCCAGCTCGTCTCGCCCACCGGCGAGCGTGTCGTCGAACCCGACAACGCGACCTACCGCTCGCGTGTCGACCACCTCACCTCCGAGGACCTGCGCGCCCTGTACCGCGACATGGTGCTGACGCGGCGGTTCGACGACGAGGCCACGGCCCTGCAGCGGCAGGGCGAGCTCGCGCTGTACGCGCAGGGCCGTGGCCAGGAGGCCGCCCAGGTCGGCTCGGCGTACGCCCTGTCGCCGCAGGACTACGTGTTCCCCTCCTACCGCGAGCACGGCGTGCTCCAGGCGCGCGGCGTCGACCCGGTCGACCGCCTGCGCCTGTACCGCGGCGAGGACCACGGCGGCTGGGACCCGGCCGAGCACAACGTGCACCTGTACACCCTCGTCATCGGCTCCCACGTGCTGCACGCGACCGGCTACGCGATGGGCGTGCAGCGCGACGGCGCGGTCGGCACGGGCGACGCCGCGCGCGACGCCGCCGTCGTCACGTACTTCGGCGACGGCGCGACGAGCCAGGGCGACGTCAGCGAGGCGCTCGTCTTCGCGGCCGTGAACAACGCGCCGGTCGTGTTCTTCCTGCAGAACAACCAGTGGGCCATCTCGGAGCCGACGTCGCGCCAGTCGCGCGCCCCGCTCTACCAGCGCGGCGAGGGCTTCGGCATCCCCAGCGTCCGCGTGGACGGCAACGACGTCCTCGCCTGCTACGCCGTCACGGCCGAGGCCCTGGAGCGCGCGCGCACCGGCGGCGGCCCCACCTTCGTCGAGGCGTACACGTACCGGATGGGCGCCCACACCACCTCCGACGACCCGAGCCGCTACCGGGCCCGCGCCGAGGAGGACCACTGGGCCCGCCGCGACCCGATCGACCGGCTCGCCGCGCTGCTGCGCGCCGAGGGCGGCTGGGACGACGGCTGGGCGGCCGGGATCGAGCGGGAGGCCGACGCCCTGGGCGAGCGGTTGCGCACCGAGGTGCGCCAGCTGGGCGCCCCGCCCGCCGGCGCCATGTTCGAGCACGTGTACGCCACCGAGCACGCGCAGGTCACCGCCGAGCGGGCGTGGTTCGAGCAGTACGAGAACGAGACGACGGAGGCGGCCCGATGACCTCTGCGACCCCGCAGACCCTCACCTTCGCCCGCGCCATCACCGAGGGCCTGCGCTCCGCGCTCGAGTCGGACCCCAAGGTGCTCGTCATGGGCGAGGACGTCGGCCGCAACGGCGGCGTCTTCCGCGTCACCGACGGCCTGCAGAAGGACTTCGGCGAGGACCGCGTGGTCGACACGCCGCTCGCCGAGTCCGGCATCGTCGGCACCGCGATCGGCATGGCGCTGCGCGGCTACCGGCCGGTGTGCGAGATCCAGTTCGACGGCTTCGTCTTCCCGGCGTACGACCAGATCACGACGCAGCTAGCGAAGATGCACTACCGGTCGCGCGGCCGGCTGCAGGTGCCCGTCGTCATCCGCATCCCCTACGGCGGCGGCATCGGGGCGGTGGAGCACCACTCGGAGAGCCCGGAGGCGCTGTTCGCGCACACGCCCGGCCTGCGCGTCGTCTCGCCGTCCACCCCGCAGGACGCCTACGACATGATCCGCGCCGCCGTGGCGTCGCCGGACCCGGTGCTGTTCTTCGAGCCGAAGGGCCGCTACTGGTCCAAGGGCGAGGTCACGACCAGCCCCTACCCGACAGCGCAGGTCGCCGGCGGCGCCGACGTGCTCAACCGGGCGCGCGTCGCCCGGCAGGGCACCGACGTCACGCTCGTCGCCTACGGACCCACGGTCGCGACCGCGCTCAAGGCCGCGCACACGCTGGCCGCCGAGGGCACGAGCGCCGAGGTGGTCGACCTGCGCGCCATCTCCCCGCTCGACGTGACCGCCGTCGTGGAGTCGGTGCAGCGGACCGGGCGCTGCGTCGTCGTGCACGAGGCGCCGACGTTCCTCGGCTCCGGCGCCGAGGTCGCGGCGCGGGTCAGCGAGGAGTGCTTCTACTCGCTCGAGGCCCCCGTGCTGCGGGTGGGCGGCTTCCACGCGCCGTACCCCGTCGCCAAGCTCGAGCACGAGTACCTGCCGAGCGTCGACCGCGTCGTGGACGCCGTCGACCGCGTCCTGGCCCACTGACCCCGCTGACCCGAGGAGACCCATGAGCACGCAGCGTTTCCCCCTCCCGGACGTGGGCGAGGGCCTCACCGAGGCCGAGATCGTCGAGTGGCGCGTCGCCGTCGGCGACACCGTCACCGTCAACCAGGTGATCGTGGAGATCGAGAGCGCCAAGTCGCTCGTCGAGCTGCCGTCGCCGTGGGCGGGCACCGTCACGGCGCTGCTCGCCGAGGAGGGCACCACCGTCGACGTCGGCACGGCGATCATCGAGATCTCCACCGGCGCCGACACCCCGGCCGGCTCGGCCGCCCCGGCGGGCTCCGGCGAGGGGACCGGCGACGCGTCCGGCGAGGGCTCCGGCTCCGTGCTGGTCGGGTACGGCACCGGCGACGGCGGCACCACGGGCCGGCGGCGGCGCCGGTCCTCCGCCCCGGCCGCCCCGGTCGCGGCTCCCGCCCCGGCACCTGAGCCGGTCACGGAGTCGATCCCTGAGCCGGCCCCGGCGCCCGCGGCTCCCCCCGCCGCCGCTCCCGTCGCTCCTGCGCCGTCCGGCCCGGCGATCGAGAAGCCGATGGCGAGCGTGCCCGCGACGCCCGGCGCGCAGAGCACGCGCGTGCTCGCCAAGCCGCCGGTGCGCAAGCTGGCGAAGGACCTCGGCGTCGACCTCGCGTCCGTGCACCCCACGGGCCCGGGCGGGATCGTCACGCGGGAGGACGTCGTCGCGCACGCCGAGGGCGCCGCGCCGAAGGCCCTCGCCACCTACCCCGACGACGACCAGCCGTGGCTCGCGTCGGGCACGGTGAGCCAGGACGGCCGCCGCACGCGCGTGCCGGTGAAGTCGGTGCGCAAGCGCACGGCCGAGGCGATGGTGGCCAGCGCGTTCACCGCCCCGCACGTCACCGTCTTCCAGACGATCGACGTCACGAAGACGATGAAGCTGGTCGCCACGCTGAAGGAGGACCGGGACTTCGCGGACGTGCGCGTCACGCCGCTGCTCGTCGCGGCCAAGGCGATGCTGCTGGCGGTCAACCGGCACCCGCAGATCAACGCGAGCTGGGACGAGGCCGCGCAGGAGATCGTCTACAAGCACTACGTGAACCTGGGGATCGCGGCGGCGACGCCGCGCGGGCTCGTCGTGCCGAACATCAAGGACGCGCACACGCTCGACCTGCTCGGCCTGGCGAAGGCGATCGCGACCCTCACGTCCACGGCGCGCGCGGGTCGCACCCAGCCCGCGGACATGGCGGACGGCTCGATCACCATCACCAACGTGGGCATCTTCGGCACCGACACGGGCACGCCGATCCTCAACCCCGGCGAGGCGGCGATCCTCGCGTTCGGCGCGATCCGCAAGCAGCCGTGGGTGCACAAGGGCAAGATCAAGGCGCGCTGGGTCACGCAGCTCGCGCTGTCCGTCGACCACCGCCTGGTCGACGGCGAGCTCGCCGCCCGCTACCTGGCCGACGTCGCAAAGGTGCTCGAGGACCCGGCCCGCGGCCTCGTCTGGGGCTGACCCACGCCGAGATAGAGAACCCGGACCCGCGAGATAGAGAGGTCGGGAGGGGACCGTAGCCGGCTAC
>NZ_JBHVBO010000055.1:0-21244 GCF_042668085.1 Isoptericola sp. NPDC057391
ACCACCCATGAGGACCCCGCCGCCACGGCCGCGGCGCTGCGCGCCGCGCTCGACGACGGCGGGCTCCGGCTGCCGGTGCCCGTCCCCGAGCTCCCTGCCGACACCCGCGTGGACCCGGCGCTGCGCGCGGACGAGGTCACCACCTTGCGCGCCTTCCTCGACTACCACCGCGACACGCTGCGCCGGAAGACCGCCGGGCTCACCGCGGAGCAGCTGCGCACCCCGTTGCCGCCCAGCACGATGACGCTGGGCGGGCTGCTCAAGCACCTCGCGTACGTGGAGTCGAACTGGTTCGTCGAGGTGTTCGACGGCGGGCCCGCGCTGCCGCCGTTCGACACGGCCGACTGGGCCGCCGACCGGGACTGGGAATGGCACAGCGCCGCGGACGACACCCCGCAGGACCTGCACGCGCTCTTCGACGCCGCCGTGGCGGCCGCCGACCGGTCGATCGACGCGGCCCTCGAGGCCGGTGGGCTGGACGCCACGTCGACCCGCGAGTCGCGACGGGCCGGCGAGGGCGCGTTCAGCCTGCGCTGGATCCTCGTGCACATGATCGAGGAGTACGCGCGTCACAACGGCCATGCCGACCTGCTGCGCGAGGCCCTGGACGGCACGACCGGGGAGTGAGCCGGCCGCAGGCCGGGGACCTCGGGGTCGTCGGAGGCGTCGGACGCGTCGGGGCAGGGGTCAGGCGGCCGAGGCCCGCGCCTGGGCCCGCGCCTCGCGGCGCGGCCGCAGGAGGAACTGCTCGGTGGTGTACCCCACGACGACCGCGACGATCACCACCGGGGCCAGCGACGGTGCCGACGTCCCCAGGAGCATGACCACCAGCACCGTGGACGAGACGGGGAACGGCAGGGTCGCCGCCGTCGCCGCGCCCATGCCGGCGACAAGGGCCGGCACCGCCCCGTACCCGGGCAGCCCGGCGACGAGGGCCCCGGCCGCGGCCCCGAGGAGCACGGCGGGGAAGATCGGGCCGCCGCGCAGGGTGCCGAGCGAGACGGCGTAGGCGAGCCCCTTGAGCACCAGGAGCGCGACGAGAGCACCCGCGCCCCACGCCGCGGGGTCCGCCGCGAGTGCGGGCAGCAGCGCCTGGCCCGAGAGTGCGACCTCCTCCGGCGACCGCCCGGTGGTCAGGGCGTAGGCCGACGCGCTCACCGCGACCACGAGCGCGCCGAGCACGGCCGCGGCGAACGGCCGGGACACCGCCCGGCGGGCGACGCCCTCGCCCACGCGGTGCACCACCCGGACCACGACGGCGACGACCACCGCCACGGGCAGGGTCCACAGCACGTCCGCGAGGTCGGGCCGCACCGGGACGTCGATGTCGGGCAGCGCCAGCGACGCGATCTCGAGGCCGGTCCACGACCCCATGCCCGTGAACACGAGGGCGCCCACCCCGGAGGCCGCGAGGCTGGGGAGCACGACGGCCGCGAGCCGCGCGCCCGCCAGCCCCGCCATCGCCGAGGCCTCCACCACGAACACGGCGCCGACCACCGGGCTGCCGAAGATCGCGGACAGCGCCGCCGCGGACCCGGCGACCGCGAGCACCTGGCGCGCCGGGTCCCCGAGCTGCGCGTCCCACGGCCGCACGAGCACCAGGGCCAGCGCGGCGCCGATCGCGAGCAGCGGGGCCTCGGGGCCGAGGACGACGCCGAGCGGGAGGCCGACGACCGCCGCCAGGAGCACCCCTGGGACGTGGGAGGCGGGCACGGGGCCCAGGCTCAGCCCGTCGACGGGCGCGTGCCCGCCGTGGCCCGGCAGCGAGCGGACCGCGACCCCGACCGCGACGCCGGCGACCACCAGCCACGGCAGGGGCCACCACCACGGCGGCCCGTCGAAGCCCCAGGCCTCCGGGAGCGTCTCCCACACCAGGTGGGTCAGCTCGTGCAGGACCGCGAGGAACAGGAAGGCCGCCACCGACACGGGGATGCCGAGCAGCGCGCTGACCCCGAGGAAGCGGGCCCACGGACGGCGCGTGGTCGGGTTGTCGGCACCGTCGGCACCGCCGGCACCGCCGGCACCGCCGGCGCTGGCGGCACTGTCGGCGCTGCCGGCGCTGCCGGCGCTGGCGGCACTGTCGGCGGTCACGGCGGCTCCTCGGGGTGCGCGGGGACGACGGCGGTCGCTCAGCCGAGCAGCTTGGCCTTGGCGGCGGCGAACTCCGCGTCCGACAGGACGCCGGCGGCCTTGAGGTCGCCGAGCTGCGTGAGCTTCGCGATGAGGTCGTCCCCCGCGGGCGCCGCGGCGACCTGCGCCTGCTGCTGGGCCTGCAGCTGCGCCTGCTGCTGGGCGTAGGCCTGCTGCTGGGCGTACGCCTGCTGCTGGGCGTACGCCTGCTCCTGCGCCTGCTGGGCCTGGTACTGCTGAGCCTCGTACTGCTGCTGCTCGCGCGAGGCGGCACGGCGGTTCATCGCCCTGCTGGTCGCGTTCGCCGTCCCGGTGATCACGGCCGTGCGGGCCATCGTGCCGATCAGCCCGGGCCGGCCCATCCGTCGCAGAGGGGGCATGTCAGTTCTCCTTCTCGATCTCGTCGGTGAGGGCGTCGATCGCCTCGGCCGGCACGCGCGTCCAGTCGAGCACCTGCCCGCCGGCGCCGCGCACCGCGGCGCCGAGGCCGCGCGCCCACGTGTGCTCGAACACGAGCATCCCGACCGCCGAGCCTGGCGCGAGCTCGTCGGCGATGTCCTCGACGTCGTCGGCCGCGAGCAGCCCGGCGGGCTCGCCCACGATGCGGGCCAGCTCGTCGGCGCCGCTGTCGCTCGCCTCGAGCCACTCGACCGACCCGTCGTCGCCCTTGCGCACGACGAGCGCGTCGAGCACGTCGATCGTGCCGGCGTCGACGAGACGCCCCAGCTCGGCGACGATCTCGCCCTTGAAGTCGCTCCGGGGAAACTCGATGAGCACGAGCTCCACGGGTCCGGTGGGTCGCATGTCCTGCCTCTCGGTCGACTGTCGGCGGGGGGCGGGCGTGGCGGAGGCCCCCGCCCGTGCCCGTCCTGCCGACACTCTGGCACCGCTGCGTGCCGACCGCATGCCGGGCGGCACAAGTCACCCCGCACGCCCGTTCCGGGGGCGAAGTCGCAGGTCATCCGCCACGATGAGCCGTGACCGCGGGGGCGACGGAGACCCGGCGCGGGGGACGGAGGGCGACGGATGACGCAGCGGGACGAGACCGAACCTGGCGGCGCCTCCGCCCCTGGCGGCCCCACCGACCAGGGCGGCTCCGCCGGGAGCACGGTGAGCCGGCGGGTCGAGATCGCGGCCACCGTCCTGCTCGCCCTGGCGACCGTCGTGACGGCGTGGTCGGCGTTCCAGGCCACCAAGTGGTCGGGCGTGCAGGCCAACAGCTATGCCGCGGCCGGGGCCGCCCGGGCGGAGTCCACGCGCGCCTCCACCGAGGCCGGCCAGCTCACGGTCATGGACGTGACGGCGTTCGCGTCCTGGATCGACGCCGTCGCGGCGGAGACCCGCGCGGGCCGGGACTCCGGGCTCGCGGAGGACGGGACCTACCAGCCCGTGGACGGGACCGAGTCCGAGTTCCTGTACACGCGCTTCCGGCCGGAGATGCTTCCCGCGTTCGACGCCTGGCTCGCCACCGACCCGGTGCACGACGACAGCGCGCCGCGCACGCCGTTCCTCCTGCCCGAGTACCGGCTCGAGGCGCAGGAGCGCGCCGACGCCGAGCTCGACCGCGCCGAGGACCTGTCCGCGACCGCCCGTCGCGCCAACCAGAACGGCGACAACTACGTGCTGACGTCCATCCTGTTCGCGTCGGTCGCGCTGTTCGCCGCGCTCAGCACCAAGCTGGCCCACCGCACGGCCCGCCGCGGGCTGCTCGGCGTCGCCGCGGTGCTGTTCGCGGTGTCGACCGTGGTGGTGCTGACGTTCCCGAAGGAGCTGTGACGCCGTCCCGACCCGTCAGGACGCGGCAGCGCCGCAGGACCCGCGGACGGTGAGGCGCGGCAGCAGGGCGACGTGCCGCGGCGACCCCTGCGCGCCGGGCAACTCGCCGCCCTCGTCCCCCACGATCCGCCCGACGAGCAGGCGCAGCGCCTCCCGGCCCAGCTCGCGACGGGGCGGGGTGACCGTCGTGAGCGGCACGACGGCGAGCTCCGCGTTCTCGTCGTCGTAGGCCACGACGGCGAGGTCGTCGGGCACGCGCAGGCCGCGGTCCAGCGCGGCCTCGACCAGCCGCGCGGCGTGGTCGTCGGTGTGCACGAGGACGGCGCGCGTGCCCGTCTCGCGGCACCGGTCGAGGAGGGCGGACAGCTCGCGCTCGAGCCCGGCCGGGTCGCCCTCGCCCTTGGGCAGCGACACGTCCGGGCCCGGCTCGACGCCGAGCCGGGCGACCGCGGTCGCGAAGCCCTCGCGCACGTGCGGGGCGGTCGGCGTCCGGTCGTAGACCGCCAGGCCGATCCTGTTGTGTCCGAGCCCGGCGAGGTGCTCCACGGCGAGCACGGCCCCGTGGGCGTGGTCCGAGCGCACCTGGTCGAGCTCGCTCAGGGCGGTGAGCCCGTCGACGCGCCGCTCCACGACGACCACCGGCACCGGCACCGACCGCAGCCAGGCCGCGAGCTCCTCCGGCGACCGGTCCCGGGTGGTCGGGGCGACGACGATCCCCTGGACGCCCAGGCCGACGAGCCGGTCCACCTGGGCCGCCTCCACCTCCGGCCGGTAGTGCGAGACGCCCAGCACGAGGCGGACGTGCAGGCTCGGCGCGAGCGCCTCCATGCCGCGCACGAGCGGCGGGAAGTGCACCGTGGAGCTCGGCACGACGACGCCCACCAGCACGCGGGCCGCCTGGGGCTCGCGCGCCGAGCGCAGGGCGACGGCCCCGCCGTGCACGCGCGCCAGCCGACCCGCGCGGTCGAGCTCGACGATGTCGCGGCGGATCGTCACCTCGGCGACGCCCAGCGCGGCCGCCGCCTCGGCCGAGCGCACGCTCCCCCGCAGCGCCACCTCGCGCAGCAGGTACTCGTGCCGGGCCGTGGGCAGGTGCATGGGACCTCCGTCGTCGTCGAGCGGGCCGGGGCGGCAGTGACAGAGCAGCACCGTAGTCGACCATGTCCGGGGATGATCGGAATTGTTCGGACCTCCCCTGGGGCGGCGAGTGCTGGGCGAGGATGCCGAGGTGACACCCCCTGCGACGACGCCACCCAGCACCTCGAGCACGGACGCCACCTCGCGAAGCACGCCGGGACGCACGCCGGGAAGCACGCCGGGAAGCACGGCGGGGGCGTCGAGCTCCGACCCGCGTCTCGCGCCCGCCCGCCGCTGGACGCGCGAGAGGTGGCTCGCGACCGCCGACGGTCTGCTGGACGCGGTCCGCCCCTACACCTCTCCCGGCGGCGCGCTGATCACGCTGCCCGGGCCGGTCAGCGGGTCGGGCGTGTGGAGCGACGGGCTCGAGGGGTACGCGCGGACGTTCCTGCTCGCGGCGTTCCGCCTGCGCGGCGAGGACGGTCGTGACCCGCACGGCCTGCTCGAGCGGTACGCGGAAGGGCTGCGGCACGGCACGGACCCGGCGGGCCCCGAGCGGTGGCCCCGGGTCGACGAGCGGCGGCAGGCCGTGGTCGAGGCGGCGTCCGTGGCGATCGGCCTGTCCGAGACGCGGCCGTGGCTGTGGGACCACCTCGACGACGGCACCCGCCGGCGTACGGTCGACTGGCTGGCCGGTGTGGTCGGCACGCGCGGCTACACGAACAACTGGCTGTGGTTCCAGAACGTGATCGAGGCGTTCCTGGCGAGCGTCGGTGGGCCGTGGGAGCAGGCCGACCTGGACCACAACGCCGAGACCGCCGAGTCCCTGTACGTGGGCGACGGCTGGTACTCCGACGGCCGCGGTCGCGGCGGGCGGCGGCAGAACTTCGACCACTACGCGGGCTGGGCGTGGCACGTCTACCCGCTGCTGCACGCCCGGATCGAGGGCCGTCCGCTCGCCGTCGTGCACGCGGAGCGCCTGCGGGCCTTCCTCGACCAGGCCCGGCACCTGGTCGGCTCGCGCGGCGCGCCGACGCTGCAGGGGCGCTCGGTGACCTACCGGCACGCCGTGCTCGCCCCGTTCTGGGCGGGGGCGATCGCCGACGCGACGCCGCTGAGCCCCGGCGCCACCCGCGCGCTGACCGCCGCGGTGGCCGAGCACTTCGACGCCGCGGGGGCCGTCGACGACCGCGGCCTGCTGCCCGTGGGCTGGCACGGCCGCTTTGACCGCGTGCGCCAGCTCTACACCGGCGGCTCGTCGCCGTACTGGGCGAGCAAGGGCTTCCTCGGTCTGCTGCTCGGCGCCGACCACCCCGTCTGGACGGCGACGCCGGAGCTCCCCGAGGCGTGGCACGCGCCCCGCTCCGTCGCCCTCCGGGCGCCCGGCTGGCTGGTGAGCGCCACGCCCGCCGACGGCGTCGTGCGCCTGCTCAACCACGGGTCCGACCGCGCCATCGAGCACGCGCTCGCCCCGCGCGCGGACGACCCGTTCTACCGGCGCCTCGCCTACTCCGGCGCCACGTCCCCGCAGCTGGGGGCGCGTGACGTCGCCGCCCCGCTCGACTCGCACACCGCGCTCCTCGACGTGCGGGGCGTGCCCTCCCACCGCGACACCGTCGAGCGGGTGCACCTGGACGACGCCGTGGCCGTGTCCCGGTCCCGGGTCTGCTGGCTCGACCTTCCCGGCGTCCCCGGTCGGGACGACGACCGACCCGAGGGCGTGCCGGGCGACGACGCCGGGTGGGCGGGCCTGCGGCTCGGCCCGGTGCTCACGACCGCCTCGGTGGTGCGCGGCCCGGACGAGGTGCGCCTCGCGTGGTGGACTCCCGCCACGACGGCGGTGCCCGGCCGTGCTCCGCAGCCGGGCACCACCGCCCAGGACCTGGACCGGGACGCCGCGTGGCCCGTCGACGCCGGCCCGTGGCGGCTGCACGTGGGCGGGTGGCCGCTCGCCGCGGCGAGGGACGGGGCGCTGCACGTCGAGCGGAGCGCCGACCCCTCCGGCTCCCGGGTCCGGGTCGTCCGCGACGACGGCACGTCCTCGCACGTGCGCGCCCTGGCCGTGGCCTGCGGGGACGACGCCGGCGGTGCTCCGGGCGCGCCGTCCGGCACCCCGCTGGACACGGTCGGCGCGGCGCGCCGGTCCGGGTCGGACCCGCTCGGCGCGGCCTCCGCCGTGCCCTGGCTGCGCACGTCGGCGCCGGTCGGCGCCGGCGAGGTGGTCGCCGCGCTGGTCGTCCTGACTGGTGAGGACGACGACCGGGACCGGCCGGTCCCCTCGGTGCGGGTGCGCCGCGGCGCGGACGGCGGCCCGCCCGCCGCCGTGGAGGTGCGGTGGCCGGACGGCCGCGTCGACACGGTGCCGACGGGCGCGACAGGGACGGCGTCGTGAGCCGGCTCCGCGCAGCCTTCGCCATGCGCCACGCCGACCTCGTGTCCGACCTGTTCGACGACGCCGCGGTCGCCAGGCTGCGGGACGTGGCCGACGTGGCCGACGGCGTGCTCACCCCCGACGCGCTCTCCCGTGCCGCCGGGCGCGGGCAGGGCGCGACCGACGACGTCCTCGCGGGCGTCGACGTCCTGCTCACCGGCTGGGGGGCGCCGCGGGTCGACGACGCGCTGCTGCGGCGCGCGCCGCGCCTGCGCGCCGTCGTGCACGCCGCGGGGTCGGTGAAGCCGCTGGTCACGCCGGCCCTGTGGGCGCGCGGCGTGCGGGTGTCCAGTGCCGCGGCCGCCAACGCGCGCCCGGTGGCCGAGTACACGCTGGCGACGGTGCTGCTGGCCGGCAAGCGGGTGCTCGAGGCCGCGGACGCCTTCGCGGCGCACCGCCGCTTCGACGGCTGGGAGCTGCCCGTCCCGCTGGGCAACCACGGCCTGACGGTCGGCGTCGTCGGGGCGTCGCGGATCGGCCGGCAGGTGATGCGGCTGCTCGCGCCGTTCGACGTCGAGGTCCTCCTGCACGACCCGTGGGTCGACGCGGACGGTGCGCGCGCCCTCGGCGCCACGGTCGTGTCGCTCGACGACCTCGTGCGGGCGAGCGACGTCGTGACGGTGCACGCCCCCGACCTGCCGGAGACGTACCGGATGATCGGCGCGTGTCAGCTGGCCCTCATGCCGGACGCGGCGACGCTGGTGAACACCGCGCGGGGGCGCCTCGTCGACACCCCGGCGCTCACACGGGAGGTCCTGTCGGGCCGGCTGCGCGCCGTGCTCGACGTCACCGACCCCGAGCCGCTGCCCGCCGACCACGCCCTGTGGGAGGCGCCCGGGGCGCTGCTCACCCCGCACGTCGCCGGGTCGCTGGGCAACGAGCTGCGCCGGCTCGGAGACCTCGCCGTGGGCGAGGTGGAGCTCCTCGCGGCCGGCGCGCCGCTCGGGCACGAGGTGCTTCCGGAGCAGCTCGGCACCACCGCCTGACACGCGGTCCCCTCCGCGTCCGGTTTTGCGCGTTTCACGATCGGTTGCGCGAACGTCTTCCACGATGGGCCCGTCCGCCGACGGACAACGCACCCACCGTCACGAAGGAGTGACCCACCGTGGTCGACGTCAGCCGCCGTACCGTCCTCACCTCCGCACTCGCCGCCGGCGCGGTCGCCGCGCTCAGCTCGCGCACCGCGAGCGCCGCACCGGCCGCCGCCGCGGTCCCCCTCGCGCCCACCGGCCACGACCCGGTCGACGTGCGCTGGCTGGAGGGCGGCGCCCCCTCGGCCCTCGCCGGCGGCGCGACCTGGGGCGTGCCCTGGCCGCGCGGAGCCCTGGCCGGGGACCAGCAGCTCGCCCTCACCACCGCGGCCGGCGAGGCCGTGCCCGTGCAGACCTGGCCCACCGCGTGGTGGCCCGACGGGTCGCTGAAGTGGACCGCGCACGCAGTGAGCGAGTCCGCGCCGCGGGCCGACACCTACCGGCTCGCGCCCGGTACGCCGGCACGCGGCGAGCACGCGATCACCGTGCAGGAGAACCCCGGCAAGGTCGTGGTCGACACCGGTGTCGTGCAGGTCGAGTTCGGCCGGCGCGGCGACAAGGTCGTCCGGGCGGTCCGGCGTGGCGGGGAGGTGATCGCGAAGGACGGGCGGCTCGTCGTGCAGCGGCAGGACGCCGCGGACACCGACCGTGGCGCGAAGATCGGCTTCGAGGAGTTCGCGGGCACGGTCGAGAAGGTCACGGTGGAGCAGTCCGGCCCCGTGCGCGTCGTGGTCAAGGTCGAGGGCAGGCATCGCAAGGGGCGCCGCGACTGGCTGCCGTTCGTGCTGCGCTTCGCGCTGTTCGCCGGCTCGGACGGCATCCGGCTCGTGCACACGTTCTTCTTCGACGGCGACGAGGAGAAGGACTTCATCACCGGGCTCGGGGTGCGGTTCACGGTCCCGATGCGCGGCGAGCTGTACGACCGGCACGTGCGCTTCGCCGGCCCGGACGGCGGCGTCCTCGCCGAAGCCGTGCGCGGCATCACGGGAATGCGCCGCGACCCGGGCGAGGCCGTGCGCAGCGCCCAGATCGAGGGCCGGGCGCTGCCCGACCCCGCCACCTGGGACCAGCGGGTCACCACCCGCCTGGAGTGGATCCCCGCCTGGGGCGACCACAGCCTGTCTCAGCTCACCGCGCACGGGTTCGAGATCCGCAAGCGCACCGGCGCGGGGCACTCGTGGATCCGGTCGGACGCCGGCACGCGCGCGCCGGGACTCGGGTACGTGGGCACACCGTCGGGCGGGCTCGCGTTCGGGATGCGCGACTTCTGGCAGCTGCACCCCACGGAGCTGGAGATCACCGGCGCCGCGACCGACGAGGCGGACGCCACGGTCTGGATGTGGTCGCCGCGGGCCGAGGCGATGGACCTGCGGTTCTACCACGACGGCATGGGCCAGGACACCTACCCCGAGCAGCTCGACGCGCTCGAGATCACCTACGAGGACTACGAGCCCGGGTTCGGCACCCCCTACGGCGTCGCGCGCACCACGGAGCTGATGTTCTGGGCCCTGGCCGCCACGCCCACCGCCGCGCGGTTCGCCGAGCTCGCCGCGGCCACCTCCACCCCGCCCCTGCCCGCGAGCAGCCCGCAGCACAACCACGCCGCGGGCGTCTTCGGGTCCTGGTCGCCCGTGGACCGGTCCACCGCGACGCGGTCGACGATCGAGGACCGCCTCGAGGCGATCCACCGCTACCACCTGGAGCAGGTGGACCAGCGTTCCTGGTACGGGTTCTGGGACTACGGCGACGTCATGCACTCCTACGACGGCGACCGGCACCAGTGGCGCTACGACGTCGGCGGCTACGCCTGGGACAACTCGGAGCTGTCGACGGACCTGTGGCTCTGGTACCACTACCTGCGCACGGGCGACGCGGCGGCCTTCCGGTTCGCCGAGGCGATGAGCCGGCACACCGGCGAGGTGGACCAGTACCACCTCGGCGAGTGGAAGGGCCTGGGCACCCGGCACGGCGTGCAGCACTGGGGCGACAGCGCCAAGCAGGTGCGCATCAGCAACGCGAACTACCGCCGGTTCGCCTACTTCCTCACGGGCGACGAGCGCTCCGGCGACCTGCTGCGTGAGCTCGTCGACTCCGACCGCACGTACCTGGTCCTCAACGCGGGCCGCAAGGTGGACGGGTCCACCGGCGAGTACGACCCGGACCCGACGGCGCTCCCGCTGAGCAAGACCACCGACTGGGGCGCCATCGCCGGGGCGTGGCTCACCGAGTGGGAGCGCGGCGGCGACCCGCGGGCCCGCGAGCGCCTGCTGGCGAGCGCGCGGTCGATCGCCGCGCTGCCCAACGCGTGGGTGCAGGCCGGCTCCACGTACGACCTGGAGACGGCGACGTTCAGCTCCGGGCCCCAGAAGGCGGTGGAGGTGGGCAGCCTCAGCTCCGTGTTCGGCCTGATCGAGGTCATGACGGAGCTGCTGGACCTGGTGGACGAGCCCGAGGTCGAGGCGCGCTGGGTGGAGTTCTGCCGGCTGTACAACGCCTCGCGCGAGGAGCAGGCAGCCGTCACCGGCGAGCACTGGGGCAGCCTCAACCTCAAGCAGTCGTACTCGCGTGCCACCGCGTACGCCGCCGTCCGCCTGGACGACGACGCGCTCGCCGCGCGCGCCTGGAAGGAGCTGGCGACCGGGCACGCCGGCTACCCGGACGACATGGACTGGGGCACGCACCGGGTGGAGCCGCCCGCGGTGCTGCACGCGGTGGACGAGGCCGACTTCTCGTCCAACGCGTCCGCGCAGTACGGCCTCGCGGCGATCCAGTGCCTGGCCCTCGTCGGGGAGAAGCTGTCGTGAGCGCCGGACGCCGCCCCCTCGCCCGGCTCGCGACGGCCACGCTCTGCGCGGCCGCCACCGCCACCGTGCTGGCCGGCCCGCCCGCGCACGCCGCCGCCGGAAGACCCGGCCTCGACGGCCCCCGCCCCGCCGCGGCGCTGCTCGAGCAGTGCACCGGGACCGACCCCGTGGTGTGCACCTACCCCGACCTGCCGCCCGGCCACTACGACGTCACCGTCATGCTGGGTGACCGGCTCGGCGCCGCCAGCACGCAGGTGCAGGCCGAGGCCCGGCGCCTCATGGTGGACACCGTCCACACGGCCGACGGCGAGCTCGCGAGACGCACGTTCACCGTCAACGTCCGCGACCCGGAGAGCCAGCAGAACCAGCCCGTCGGCGAGGGCACGCCCGGCCTCACGCTCACGTTCACCGGTGACGCCCCGCACGTCGCCGGGATCGGGATCCGGCCCGCCGACGCGCGCACCCCGCGCCTCGCCCTGCTCGGCGACTCCACCGTCACCGACCAGGGCGGGGCCCCGTACACCGGGTGGGGCCAGCGGCTGCCCGCGCACCTGCGGATCGGGGTCAGCGTGATCAACCACTCCGGCTCCGGCGAGAGCACCGTCTCCGTGCTCGCCAAGCCCGAGATGTTCGACGCCCTGGTGCCGCAGCTGCGCCCCGGCGACGTCGCGCTCGTGCAGCTCGCGCACAACGACAAGACCACGACCGCCGAGCAGTACCGGGCCAACCTCACCGAGATCGTGGAGCGCGTCCGGGCGACCGGCGCGACGCCCGTGCTCGTCACCCCGGTCGTCCGGCTCCGGTTCGACGGCGACCAGCTCAGCTCGACGGGTCTGATCGAGACCGCCGCCGGCAGCCTCCCGCAGCACGTCCGCGACGTGGCCGCCGACCTCGACGCCGACCTCGTCGACCTCACCGCGCTGAGCGAGGAGCTGGTCGAAGGGCTCGGCCCCGTCGACGCCCAGCCGATCTACCTGGTCCGGGAGAACGGCGACCGCACCCACACCTCGTGGTACGGGGCCGGGGTGTATGCCGACCTCGTGGCGGGCGAGCTGCGCCGCCTCGGCCTCGTGCCCGAGCGGTACTGGCGCTGAGCCGCGCGGCGCCCGGCGAGGCCCTCGCCCGGCCGCGGCCTCAGACCCGGCCGCGCACCGGCGTGCTCCCGCCGCGCGTCTCGCCGTCGGGCATGACCATCTCGGCGCGCACGCCGAGCAGCCGCACCTCGCGGCCGGGCTCCAGCCCGGCCGCGAGGTCCAGCACCGCCGCGGTCACCTCGTCGAGGGAGAGGGTCGGGGCGGGCAGCGTCCGCGAGAGCGTCCGGGTGGAGAAGGGCGCGTAGCGCACCTTCAGCCCCACCCGGAACACCGCACGACCCTCGGCCTCGGTGTCCGCGTGCGCCTGCGCGGCCAGCTCCCGCAGCGCCGCCTCGACCTGCTGGGGCGTCGTGAGGTTGCGCTGGAAGGTGGTCTCGCGGCTGTGCCCGCGGGCCACCCACGGGGTGTCGTCGACGACGGCGGAGCCGTGCCCGCGGCCCAGCTCCCGGTACCAGGCGCCCATGCGCGGTCCGAACTCGCCGACCAGGACGGTCTCGTCCGCGGCGGCGAGCTGGGCGACCGTGTCGATGCCGTGCGCCGCCAGCCGCCTCGACACCTTGGTGCCGACGCCCCACAGGTCGACGGTGGGCCGGGGCCCCATCACGGCGGACCAGTTCTCGGCGGTGAGGCGGAACACGCCCGCGGGCTTGCCGAACCCGGTCGCGATCTTCGCGCGGACCTTGGTGTCACCGATGCCGACCGAGCAGTGCAGCGCGGTCGCGTCGAGCACGGCCCCCTGCACGCTCCGGGCGAAAGCCTCCGGGTCGTCGCCGTCGTACCCGAGGAAGGCCTCGTCCCAGCCGAGGACCTCCACCACCGTGCCGAGCCCGCGCAGCGCCTCCATCACCTGCGCGCTCGCCGCGTCGTACGCCTCGTGGTCCACCGGCAGCACGACCGCCTCCGGGACCTTGCGGACCGCGACCCGCAGCGGCATCCCCGAGCGGACCCCGTACGCGCGCGCTTCGTACGACGCCGTGGAGACCACGGTGCGCTCGGCCGGGTCGCCCCGCCCGCCCACGATCACGGGCCGTCCTGCGAGCTCCGGGCGCCGCAGCACCTCGACCGCGGCCAGGAACTGGTCGAGGTCGACGTGCAGCACCCAGCGGAAGCGGCGCGCGCCCATGCCCCGAGTCTGCGTCACGGCCCCGGGGGCCTGCTCACCGACGGCGTCGGGCCGGTCACGCCTCCGGGGAAGGCGCCGCGCGCCGCGCGAGCGCCAGGGTCCAGCGCGCCCGCTCGACCATCGCGACGTCGAGGAACGTCCCGTCGGGCAGCACGACGGTGCCCGACCCCGCGTCCGCGGCGTCGGCCACGGCGCGCACGACCTCGCGCGCACGGTCGACCTCGTCCGCCGTGGGTGCGAAGGCCTCGCGGATGGTCGCGAGCTGTGCCGGGTGGATCGCCGTCCGGCCGCAGAAGCCGAGCGCGCGACCGGCGCGGCAGGACGCGGCGAGGCCGTCCAGGTCGCGCACGTGCGTGTAGGCGGACATCGCCGGGGCGGGCAGCCCCGCGGCGCGGGCGGCGACGACGACCCGCGCGCGGGCCCAGGCCAGGCCCGCCTCGTCGTCGACCCGCAGGTCCGACCGGAGGTCGGCCTCGCCGAGCCCGACCGACGCGACCTGCGGCGACGCCGTCGCGAGCTCGAACGCCCGCTCGACGCCGAGCGCCGACTCCAGCAGCAGGTGCAGGCTGCGGCCGGGCAGGGCCGCGGCGAGGGCGCGCACCTCCGCGATGGTCTCGACCTTCGGCACGCGCACCCCGACGGCCTCGGGCAGGCCGGCGACGGCGGCGACGTCGCCCGCGTGCCACGGCGTCGCGGGGTGGTTGACCCGCACCTGCGCCGCGGGCGTGCCGCCCGTGCCGGGGTCCCCCAGGAGCTCGGCGAGGTGGGCGCGCGCGGTGTCCTTCGCCGCCGGGGCGACGGCGTCCTCGAGGTCCACGAGCACGGCGTCCGCCCCCGAGCCGAGCGCCTTGACCACCCGGTCCGGCCGGTCCGCCGGCACGTACAGCAGCGTGAGCGGCTGCTCCTGCTCGGCCGCGGGGGGCGCGCTCACACCGCCCCCTCGGCCCGCAGGGCGTCGACGCGCTCGGGCGAGAAGCCCAGCTCGCCCAGCACCTCGTCGGTGTCGGCGCCGTGCGCGCGACCCGTGTGCCGGATGACCCCGTCGTTCCCCGACAGCCGGAACAGCGGGCCCTGCATGAGCAGCGGCCCGAGCTCCGGGTCGTCGATCTCGTGGATCGTGCCGAGGGCGCGGAACTGGGGGTCGTCGACGATGTCGTGCGCGTCGTAGATCGGCGCCACGGCCGCCTGCGCCTCCTCGAACGCCGCGACGACCTCGTCCCGGGTGCGGCGGGCGATCCAGCCGCCGACGGCGTCGTCGAGCTCGTCGGCGTGCTGCGCCCGGTCGACGCCGCGGGCGAACCATGGCTCGTCGATCAGCTCGGGGCGGCCCACCAGGCGCATCACGCGCTCCGCGATGGACTGGGCGGACGTCGACACCGCGACCCAGTGCCCGTCGACCGTGCGGTAGGTGTTGCGCGGCGCGTTGTTCGCCGAGCGGTTGCCGGTGCGCGGCTGCACCGTGCGCAGCTGGTCCCAGCGGGTGATCTGCGGCCCGAGCATCGCGAGGATCGGCTCGACGATCGCCGTGTCGACCACCTGCCCCCGGCCGGTGCGCTCCCGCGCGGACAGCGCGACCATGATGGCGAACGCCGTCGCCAGCGACGCGACGCCGTCCGCCAGCCCGAACGGCGGCAGCGTGGGCGGGCCGTCCGGCTCGCCCGTCATCGCGGCGAACCCGCTCATCGCCTCGGCGAGGGTGCCGAAGCCGGGCCGCGTGCGGTACGGGCCGACCTGCCCGAAGCCGCTCACGCGGGCCAGCACCAGGCGCGGGTTGCGCTCGGCCAGCTCCTCGTAGCCGAGCCCCCAGCGCTCCAGGGTGCCGGGCCGGAAGTTCTCGACGACCACGTCCGAGCGCTCGGCGAGCGCGAGGAAGACCTCGCGGCCGCCGGGGCTGCCGAGGTTCGCCGTGATGGTGCGCTTGTTGCGTCCGAGGGTCTTCCACCACAGGTTGACGCCGTCCTTCGCGGCCCCGTGCGTGCGCGACGGGTCCGGCTTGGCCGGGTGCTCCACCTTGACCACGTCGGCGCCCAGGTCGCCCAGGTGCATGGCCGCCATGGGGCCGGCGAAGAGGGTGGACGCGTCCACCACCCGCAGGCCGGCGAGCGCGCCGTCCGCGGGGTCGCGAGAGACGGTCATCGGGTCACCTCCGTCGTGTCCACGGCGCCCGGAGCGGTGGCGGGCGCCCCGGCGAGGTCCCAGGCGCACCGGAACCCGACCGTCGACCCGCGGGCGAGGCCCAGGCCGGGCAGCAGCAGCTTCACCGCGTGGTCCGGCGCGTGCCGGCCGCCCTCGACGTACCAGTCCGAGCCCTCGGCGCGGTAGTCGCTGCCTCCCTTGATCATGACGTACCGGGTGCGGCCGTCGCTGTGCTCGCTGTCCGTCCAGCCCCAGACGGCGGGGGCGCCGCGCCGGAAGCCCGGGCCCTCGCCCGCGAGCTGCCACTCGTCCTCGGTGGGCAGCCGGCCGCCGCGCCAGGCGCAGTACGCGCGCGCGTCGTCGAGGTCGACGAACGTCACCGGCTGGTCGTCGGTGCCCGGCACCGGCCGGCCGTCCGCCCAGTGCGCGAGGAAGCGGTGCGGCTCGGCCGGGGCATAGCCGGTGGCGTCGAGGAACGCGGCGAACTGCGCGTTCGTCACCTCGGTCGCGCCCACGGCGACCGGCGCCGCGAGCTCGCCGTCGCGCTGCAGGGTGCGCGCGTCGTGCAGGCGCGGGGGCAACGGCTTCCACTCGTCGACGTACGGCGCCCCCTGGTACATCCCGGTCTCGCGGGCGCGGTAGCGCACCGTGAGCGCGTACGGCCCGGCGGGGAGGACGACGGCGTCCGCGTCGGGCCCGGCGTCGGGCGCCGGGGCGGTGGGGGCCGCGGGACGACACCGCCGTGCGAGGCGGTGCGGGAAGCGGGCGTCCGCGTCGTGCGCGAGCGCCGGGTCCGTGCCCAGGGCGGCGACGGCGGCCCGCAGCCCGGCCGCCCAGGCCGGCCCGCCGGTGCCCTCCCCGCCGCTCACCAGCGCGGCGATCCCCCGGCCGGGGACGCCGACGTGCGCGTCGTCGCCCGCGAGGGCAGGGCCAAGATAGTCCTCGTCGCCGCGGTTCACCAGCGTCCAGAGGGTGACGCCGTCGGCCTCCCATCGCGACGCGTACACGCCGGCGGCCTCCGCCTCGGGCGCGAGCTCCGCGAGCGGCGTCCAGGTGCCGGTGGTGAGGAGCTCGTGCGCGGCGCGCTGCACGGTCACCATGCGGCGCACGGTGGCGGCGTCGCGGGCGGACCAGCCGACCCACACCCCGAAGACGACCTCCCACACCATGACGCCGACGCCGTTGAGCCACGCCGACTGCAGCTCCTCGGTGTGGTCACGGTGCCAGCGCCGCACGTGGTGCTGCATGTGGCGCCGCTCGTACCAGTGCGCCCGCAGCACGCCGGGCACGGGCGAGTCCGCGAAGAACTGGGCCCACGACGACGAGTGGTCCTCGATGCGCTCGACCGGCAGCTTCGACTCGCCCTCCAGCACGATCCCCGGGCGGGCCGCTTCCAGCCGGGCCACGAGCTCCGGCTCCGCCTTCTTCAGCGTGTCGAGGAAGACGCCGTCGGCGCCCAGGTCGCGGACCAGCGCGGCCAGCTCCGTGAGGTCGTCGTCGCCGCGGCGGGTGCCCGTGTCCCACGGGTTGTAGTCGACGAAGACGCGCAGGCCCGCGTCGTGGAGCGCCGCCACGAGGTCGACGAGGCCGGGCACGTCGCGGTAGAAGTCCCACTGGTTGCGGTCGTCGATCCCGATCACCGGGTAGGCGTGCCACAGCACGACGGCGTCCAGCCCGGCGAACCGCTCGCGCGCGTCGGCGAGGAAGCGCTCCGGGGTGAACCGGTGCTCCTCGAACGAGTACAGCAGCTCGTCCCACAGCCACACCTGCGCCACCGTGCGGCACCCCGCCGCCCAGGCCGCCTCGGGTCGGTCGTAGGCGACCCCGGTGTAGCCGTGCCGCTCCCGGGCGTCCGAGCGCCAGACCACCAGGCGCTCGCGCCACGCCGGTCGGTCGGCCGGGTCCGCCGGGCCGACGAAGATCTTCGCCTCGTCGAGCGCCACGCTCTGCTCGGGGGTCAGCGGGCCGTCGAGCGGCACCTCGGTGGGGCGGTCGATCGGTCGCGGGACGAGGGGGTCGAACGTGTACGTCATGGCTGCTCTCTACGGACGGGCCGTGGTCGGTCGGTGCGGGCGGGTCAGGCGGTGCCGGCGAGGGCGGTGACCTCGGACGCCGCGGGGACCGCGTCCTGCGCGCCGGGCCGGGTCACGGCGAGCGCGCCGGCGGCCGCGGCGAGGCGGGCGGCGGCGGCCAGGTCGTCGCCCCGGGCGAGGGCCGCGGCGAGGACGCCGCAGAAGGTGTCGCCGGCGCCGGTGGTGTCCACGGGCTCCACCCGGTGCGCGGCCACGCGGACCGGGTCGAGGCCTCGGCGGGCGACGAGGCCGCCCTCGCCGCCGAGCGTGACGACCACCGCCGGCACCCGCTCCAGCAGCGCCGCGGCGAGCGCCTCGGGGGCGTCGGCGCCGGGCGCGTCCGCGAGGTCGGCCGCCTCGTGCTCGTTCACGACGAGCACGTCCACGGCGGCCCACACGTCGTCCGGCAGCGGGCGCGACGGCGCGGCGTTGAGCACCAGCAGCGCGCCGGGCCGTCGGGCGGCCGCCGCGTCGCGCACCACGTCGAGGGGGATCTCCAGCTGGGCGAGGACGACGTCCGCCGCGGCGATCCGCTCGGCCTGCGGCGCCTCGACCGCGAGGTGGGAGTTCGCCCCGGGCGCGACGACGATCGCGTTCTCGCCGTCCGGGGAGACTGTGATGAGGGCCGTGCCGGTGGGCACGTCCAGGCGCCAGACCAGGTCGGTCCGCACCCCGGCGCGCCGGAGCGAGGCGAGGAGCAGGTCGGCCGAGTCGTCGCGGCCGACCGCGCCGACGAACGACGTCTCCGCTCCCCCGGCCCGCGCGGCCCCGGCGGCCTGGTTCGCGCCCTTGCCGCCCGGGCTGCGGCGCAGGTCCCCGCCCAGGATGGTCTCGCCGCCGGCCGGGTGCCGCGGCACGTCGACCACCAGGTCCACGTTGGCCGACCCGACCACCACGACGCGCCCGCTCATCGCCCGCTCCCCTCGCCCGGGCCCCGGCCCGGGTCCTCGTCGCCGCCGGGCCCCGCCGCTCGCGCGAGGGCGGTGGTGCGCGCGGCGAGGTCCGCGATCCGGCGCTCGCCGCCGGGCAGCGAGGTCGCGATGCGCCCGTCGAGCGGCGTCGTCCACCGGTCCCCGATGCCGGCCACGCCGCGCAGAGCGCCCACCACGCCGCCGACGGTGGCGGCCGCCGAGTCGGTGTCCCAGCCCGCCGTCACCGCGACGGCCACGCTCGGGCCGAACTCGCCGCGCCCCGCCGCGAGGGCGTACGCGATCACCGCCGCGTTGTGCAGCACGTGCACCCAGTGCAGGTCGCCGTAGGTGTCGTGCAGCCGGTCGAGGTCGGCGCGGACCGCCGCCTCCGTGCCGTCGGACCCGGCGCCGAGCTCGCGGCCGAGGCGCACGGCGGCGGCGAGCCGGCTGTCCGGGGGCACGACGGCGTCGGCCGCGTCGAGGACCTGCTCGACGTCGTGGGCCACCACGGCCGCCGCGCCGAGCGCCGCCGCCCACATCGCCCCGTACACGCCGTTGCGGGTGTGGCTGAGGCGGGCGTCGGTCCAGGCGAGCCGAGCCGCGCCGCGCACGTCGCCGGGGCTGACCCAGCCCAGCAGGTCGGTGCGGATGAGGGCCCCGATCCACTCCCGGAACGGGTTGTGGTGCGTGGCCGTCTCCGGCACCGGGCGGGCGTCGAGGACGTTGCGGTACGCGGCGCGCTCGGCCGTGAACGCACGGCCGGCGGGCATGAGGTCGAGCCAGAGCTGGGCGACGTCGTCCGTGGTGAACCCGCGCCCGCGCGTCTCCAGGAGCTCCAGGGCCAGGATCGGGTAGTTGAGGTCGTCGTCCTCCGGCATCCCGTCGATGTTCTCCTCGAGGGAGGTCGGGGCGGAGCGGCGGTTCCACGGCCAGCGCGCGGCCACGTCGTCGGGCAGCCCGACGGCGGTGAACCAGCGGTCCAGCGGCCAGCGCCCCGTCGCGCGCAGGATCTCCTCGATGCCCTCCCGCGGGATCTTCTCCACCGGCTTGCCGAGCAGGCAGCCCGCGGCGCGCCCCGTCCAGGCGCCGAGCACCCGGGCGTCGAGGTCCGCGCCCGCGGCGGGCAGCGCGCGAGCGGCCGGCAGCAGGGCGGCGATGGCGTCCCAGTCGTCCGGCTCCGCCGGGGCGGGCGCGGCAGGACGCGCGTCGAGCTCGTCGAGCAGCGTGCGGGCGAGGGCGCGCAGCTGCGACGTCGCCGGCACGGGGCCGGCGCCGCTCACGGCCGGCTCGGGGTCTCCCCCGGCCGACACCCAGCGCTCGCGGACGTCGGCGGTCTCCTTGCCCTCGGCCGCGGACTGGACGAGCTCGTGCGCCAGGAGGTCCTCCGGCTGGGCCCAGGTCAGCCTCACGCCGGCTCCCCCACCGTGTCGTGGCCGGGGGCCGGCACCGCCGCGTCGAGCGCCTCCATCCCTGCGAGGCGCGCCCGGGCCCGCTCGGCGTCGGCGCGCACGATGTCCGCGGCGGCGGACGCCATGAGGCGCCCGGTCTCGCGGACGTCCATGCGGCTCGCCTGCTCGATCTCGTCCAGCCACTCGGTGGGGACCACCTCGCTGCCGCCGAGCCCGGCGGCCACCGCGCCGGCCATGACGGCGATGGAGTCGGCGTCGCGCCCGTAGTTCACCGCGGCGAGCACGGCCCCGCGGTAGTCCCCGCGGTGCCCGAGCAGCATGCCGAGCGCGGCAGGCAGCTCCTCGATCGACTTCGTCCGCGAGGGCCGCCGGGCGTCCATCGACATCTGCCGGTAGGCCGGCCCGACGGAGTCGAACGGCGCCACGGTGTCGCGCACGAGCCGCGCGAGCTCGCGCTCCTCCTCGTCGGTCGTGGGCGCGGTCGTCCAGCCGTCGAAGGCCTCGACCATGGCGTGCAGCGCGTCCGCCGTGCCGTCGTGCGCGACGTCGAGCGCCGCGTGCACGACGTCGTCCAGGGTCGCGCCGGGCGCGACCGACGCCGCCACCATCGCGGCGAAGACGCCCGCGGCCTCGCGGCCGTAGCTCGACTGGTGGGCGCCGGTGAGGTCGATCGCCTCCGCGTAGGCGCCGCGCGGGTCCCCCGGGTTCGCGAGGCCGACCGGCGCGACGTACATGGCGGCGCCGCAGTTCACGACGTTGCCGACGCCCGCCTCGCGCGGGTCCACGTGCCCGTAGTGCAGCCGGGCGACCATCCACTTCTCGGCGAGGAACACGCGCTGCAGCAGCAGCGCCGTCGACTCGAGCTCCGGGATCCAGCGCGGCTCGCCGATCATGAGCGGCACGAGGTCCTCCGCGACCGCGTACGCGTCGAGGTGGTCGCGGCGCTTGGCGTAGACCTCCACGACGGCCCGCGTCATGAGGGTGTCGTCGGTGATGTGCCCGTCGCCCTTGTGGTACGGCGCGATGGGGCGCGCGTCGCGCCAGTTCGGGTACCAGGGCCCGACGATCCCGGTCACCCGGCCGCCGTGCCGCTCTTCGATCTGCTCGGGGGTCCAGCCCTCGACGGCACCGCCGAGCGCGTCGCCCACCGCGGCTCCGGTGATCACGGCCATCGATCGGTCGTCCAGCCAGGTCACAGTCACTCCCTCGTCGTCCTGCCGGGACGCGCGTCTCGCGCCCCGGGGTGGTCG
>NZ_JBHVBO010000056.1:0-21225 GCF_042668085.1 Isoptericola sp. NPDC057391
GGCCCCGCCGATGGGGAGGCCCGCGGCGGCGTCGGTCGTTTCACTCGGCGCGGAAGGACAGGCGCCCGGCCTTGTCGACCGTGACGATCGTGTGGAGCGTGACGTCCCGGCCGCCGAAGTTGCCGACCACGCGGTACTCGCCGGGAGCGGCGTCGATCGTCCCCTCGATCCGGGCCTCGTTGCCGTCGCCGACGATCGTCGCGTCCTGCCGCTCGACCGGCTGGAGGCTGATCCCCCCCTCGATCCGGGTGGAGCCGACGACCGCGACCCCGCGCAACGGGAGCCGGTATGAGTCGGCGCCGCGCCGGCGGTGCTCGGTCGTGGCCCGCGTCGGCACGACCTTCGCGGACCCGAGCACCGTGCGCTTCGTCTGCCCGAGGTCGAGCGTGAGGGCACCGGAGTCGTTCTTGTAGGCGACCCGCGGCTCGCCGTCGACCAGCGCCACCCGAGCAGAGGTTTCCGTCCGCAACGGCTGATGGCTGACCACACCGAACAACCACGAGCGGGACCTGAAGTCCCACACGCGGCCTTCGAGCGGGTGGCCGAGGGCGGCGGTGCGCGCGTCGACCTGCGCCGTTGCCTGCACGCGCACCGCGACACGACCGTCGATATCGATGACGTCGACCTCGGCGTCGGTCGGGACCGCCCAGGCCACGGCGTCATCACGGGACCGGATGACGAGCGTGGAGCTCGCGGCCGTAAGCTCGTCGGTGACGTCGAGCAGCTCGGGTGGGATCGCGGCGGCGAGGTGCCCCGGCAGGTCACGGATGGCACGGTCGCCGTGGCGGCGTAGCGCGAGGTGCCCGACCTTCGTCGACCAGCGTGTCGATGTCGAGACGACGAGGCGCCCCTTGTCGTCCCAGTGCACGTCGGTTGTCTCAGCACTCCCCACGAGGCCGGCGTCCACCCTGACCAGTTCGCCCACCAGGTCCCATCGGCGGGCACGCGCCAGGTGAACGCGAGCCGCGAGATGCCGGGGCAGCTGCGCGTCCATCCAGGTCGGGATGCGGGCGAGGGTAGCCTCGGCGTGGCCGATCGCGGCGTCACGCTCGTCACCGGTCCGTGCGAACAGGCGGGCGCCGATCCCGGGGATGACGCGGGTGGAGAACTGGTGCCAAAGGAGCCGCTTGTAGTCGACGCCGTCGTGGTCCAGCCGCTCGTCGATGGCCGTCACGATCTCCGCGAGCCACCGCCACCACACCTCGAGGTCGTCGCGGTACGACGACGATGCCGTCTCCCCGTGACGGACCCAGTGGTAGAAGGGCACATCCGCGAGGACAGCCGTGCGGGCGCCCGCCGCCGAGACGTCGATGGCGAAGAAGACGTCCTCCCAGAGCACCCGGCGGCCCTCGGGGAACCGCACGTCGTGGTCGAGCAGGAACTCACGACGGTACAGCTTGTGCGGGTTGGTGGGCAGCAAGGCGTGGAGGCCGTCCTCGCGCCGCGACGCGTCGTCAAGGTTCGCGGCGAAGACGTCGAGACCCCACTGCGGCTGGTCGGTGCGCGACTCCTTGCCCGTCACCACGTCCGCGCCCGTTCGGTCGGCCATCGCTACCGCGGCTTCCAGCCCGCGCGGGTAAAGCACGTCGTCGTGATCCATGAAGACCACGTAGTCACCGTGCGCCTGCACGAGCCCGGTGTTGCGGCCGTGGCTCGGCCAGCCGGTGTGGTGGAGCAGGAAGGCACGGGTCCGCAGGCGGGTCTTGGCGAGCTCTTGGATCCGGTCGGGTGTGCTGTCCGGCGAGCCGTCGTCGACGAGCAGCACCTCGATCTGCTCGGACGGCAGCGTCTGGGCGTCGACGGATTCGAGCGCGTCGTCAAGCCACGGCCCCGAGCAGTAGGTAGGGATGACGATGCTCACCCGGGGGCGAGTCGCGGCCTGGACGATGTCGGTCGTCATAGGCCCTCGCTTCGAGAGGTGGACGGACGGTCAGTCTCTTCGAGACGTTGTCACACAATCAGGGACTCGACCAGCCCGCGTCGCAACTCGTCGATCCCGGTGGGGGGTGGAGCGTCCTCCTGCACCCGACGGACGATCTCGGCCGTGGTGACGCGGTACACGTCGGGTGCGTACCACGGGGTGTACGGCCGGTCACCCGGGAACGCGGAGTAGTAGTCGCGGTACTTGAACAACCCGTGGACCGGTCCCTGGACCGGCCCGCCGACCGTCTCGTTGAGGCGGAGGTGGAAGTTCGGCACGCCCACCGCGTCCGCCACGATCATCCCGTGGAGGGACGACGACAGCACGACATCGCAGGCGGCGATCTCGCGGGTGACCTCCTCTGGCGTCCACGCGATGTCGACGATGCGAACGCCGCGCCGCGACCCGAGCTCAAGGACTGCGGGGTGGCGGACGTCCCTGTAGTGCGGCACCACGCCGATCGCGTACTTGCTCCGCACGGGTTCGTCGAGGAGCAGATTTGCCAGGATGCCCGGGTCTCCGAGCGCGAGCCCGTCGGCGACGTCCGCCGGGAAGTGGTCGGCGGTCAGACGGCCGCGCACCGCCCGCGGACGGACGCCGTCGGGGATGGTGCGCTGGTATGGCCAGTGGAAACCGGTGCCCCAGAACTCCGGGAAGCGTGTGATGCCCGCGGGGGCCTCGTCGAGGACGTCGGTGAGGATCGACCCGGCGGCGACGAGGTCGGCGTCGCCGAATGCGGACCACCGCACGGGGCGGCCGGTGAGCCGCTCGAGGACCGGCGCGCTCAGCTCGTCACCGAAGTTGGTCGCGACGGGGTGGCGCCAACGCCACCAGTAGACGCGGAGGTCGTTCATGCCGGTTCCTTCTCGGAGGGTCGGGAGACGAAGAACGCGCCGTCGGCGAGTCGTGCGACCACCTGCCCGGCCCGGAGCTTCGGCGGGTCGTCCGGGAGGCGCACCTCCGCCAGCACGTCCTTGTGGGCGGCCGACAGGACGCAGCGCAGCTCTCCGTGGGTCGGGACAGGGAGCCGGACGGCGACCTCCTGCCCGTCCGAGCCCGGAAGTCGCCGCCACGGCAGGCGGTGCGGCGCCTCCCGGCCACCTGCGGGTGTCACGTCGGCGTCGAAGCGCAGCAGATCGTCCTGCCGGTCGGTGCTGAGCACGACCTCGGGTCGGCCGTCCTCGTCGACCGCCAGCCGGATGACGTCGACGCTGCCGGAGCGAAGGAAGTCCTGGTGGGAGACGGAGAGGTTGCCGTAGCCCGCCGTGGCGTAGAGGACAGTGTCGGGCGACCCGAGCGGGCGTCCCGTCACGTCGACGCTGACCTCGTCGACGTGCGTCGGCCGGCGAGACCCGAACCGGACGCCGGGCAGGGCGTGGCCTGACCAGATCGGTGCCACGTAGAGGTCCCAGCGGCCCGGGGCGGTGAGCGTTGCCGGGTCGATCCGTAGCGTGAAGCCGGTTGCGTCGTCAGGGACGTGAGCGGGAGGCGCGTCGAGCGCGACGGGCAGGTCGATCGCGGGCACGCCCTCCTCGGCACCGCGCAGGAGCAAGGTCGCGCGGACGCCATCCGGGGCCCGCAGCAGTCCGGAGGCACCGACCCAACCGGTGACGTTCGCGACGCCGTCATGGACGTCGAGGGCGGTCAGCAGGTGCTTCACGGCGCTCGCCGGGACGAACAGCCTGTCGTCCTCCACCACGCGGTGCACGGACGCGGGGACGTCGAAGCGCGGTGGCGCCCCGTCGGCGACGGCGACGAGCCCCGTGCCATCGGGGCCTGCCACGGCCAGCAGGTCGGCGATGGCGGCACCGTCGCCTGAGAGCAGGGTGTCGAGGAGGAGTGCCCGTCGGCCAGCCTGCCCCGCGCGGACCGTCGTGGTCCAGTAGGGCCCGAAGCGTTCTCCCACGCTTGTCGCGAGCGCGTCGAGCTCCGCCTCGTCCATACCCGACAGGGCGGAGGCCATGTCCATCAGCGCGGCCGCCGGTCGCCGCATGATCGCGTCGCGGCGAGGGCCGGGTTCGACGTGGCGGGCGATCTCCTCGGCGACCCGCAGCACGCCCTCGGCCTTCTGTGCGGGAGCGACATCCTCGGGGGTGACCTCGCCGGTCACGAAGCGCTCGTAGTACACGGCGTCGGCGAGGGTGACCAGCCGTTTCGCCCGGAACGTGGCCTCGGCTGCGAACAAGGCGCCGGACTCGGTGTCGGCGACGTCCTCGACGAACCGGATGCCGTGCTCGGCCAGGAGCGAGCGACGGAAGAGCTGGTGAGGGGTGAACGTGTCGTACAGCCGCTGGTCGACGACGTCCGCGTCGAGCACCGTGGCTGTGAAGGCCTTCGGCATGGCGCGACGCCGGGTGATTCCTAGGACTGTCCCGAGCACGACGTCCGCCGCGGCCGCGTCGGCGGCCTCTGTCAGTTTCTCCAGGGCGTGCGGGGTGAGCCGGTCGTCCCCGTCGACGAAGGTGACGTGGCGCCCGCGGGCGAGGTCGAGACCGGCGTTCCGGGCAGCCGCGGCGCCGGGTGAAGGCGGTGTGGCGACGCGGACCCGACGGTCGCTCGCGGCGAGCTCCCTGAGCCAAGCGGCCGCTTCGTGACCGGCCGGCCCTGGCACGACGATGACATCCACCCGCTGCGGGGAGAGGCTCTGGTCGAGCGCGGAGCCGACCGCGTCGCGCAGCGCATCCCCGTCGTCGCCGGTGACCACGACGGAGACGTCGGGCTCGGTGGCGCGGCCGTCGGCTTCGGCTACGTCGACCGTCGCGGGGCCAGACCGCGGCACAGTGAGGAAGAACGGGGACGGCTTTGCGGTCCCGGCGAACTGGAGCACCACCCGCCACCGCCCGGGGCGCAGCGCGACGTCGAACGACAAGGTGACGTCCTCGCGCGTCGCAGTGAGCCGCGCCGTGCCCTTCGGAGGGGAGGGGGGTGCCACGCGTCGGAGCGCCGCGTCGACGGCGCGCCGCCCGAGCGACCTTCCGACGGGGTCCGCCGTGGCGACGCCCACGAGCGTGCCGCGCCCGTGCACGTGAACTCCGTCCAGCGGGATCGTTGCCGTGACCTGGCGCGCGGCGCCATCGGTCGCCTCGACCGTCACGCCGCCCAGGCGGGGGCGACTGTCGTTGACGGCCGAGCGCAGCGAGCCGCCGGAGTCGACGGAGAGGTGGCCCTTCTGGTTCCGGTACGCGACGAGCTGGCGGCCCGCGACGAGAGCCGGACGCCCCGCCCCCACGGTGGTGGCTACGGGCACCGTGACGGTGCCGGCCGGCCCCCTGGTACGGGCGCGCACGTCCCACACCGCTTCGGGGAGCCAGGCGCCCTTCGTGGCACGCCGCGGGTCCAGCCTCGACTCGGTCTGGATCGCGACCGCCCCGTCGTCGTCGGTGACGTTCACCGCTCGCAGGTCTCCGACGGTGGGCACGACGATCGTGCGGTCGCCGTCCCGCTCGCGCAGCACGATCTGCGTAGGAGCGGCGGCGGGAGCGTCGGCGGGGGCGGCGGACCAGCGGGTGATCGTGCGCAGGTAGAGCGTGCCATCGATCCAGGCCGCTCCGACGGCTTCCACGGACACGGTCGTCGTCGGTGCGTCGGGCATCCCCGGAGCATACTCAGGGTCGCCGTCCCGCCTGATCTTCATCTCGGCGGAGTGGTCCGTGCGTGGCACGGTCACACCGTCAACGCGGCGACCAGGCCGCGCCGCAGCTCGTCGATCCCCGCCGGCGGACGAAACCGCGCCCGGACCAGATCGGCGAGAGCGTCGGTGTCGAGGCCGGTGACGTCGGTGGGGGTGAGGGGGACCTGGTAGCGGTCGGGTCCGAAGGCGGAGCAGTAGTCGCGGAACTTGTAGTCGCCGCCGACGAGCTTGTCGCTGACCTTGAGCTGGGCGTTGGGGACGGCGAGGGCGTCGGCGAAGATCAGGCCGTGCATGGAGGAGGAGATGACGGTCTCGCAGGCGGCGATCTCGCGGGCGACTTCTTCGGGGGTCCAGGCGACGTCGATGCGGCGGACGCCGGGTAGTGCGGCGATGGTGCGCATGGTGGGGTCGTCGGCGTCCTTGTAGTGCGGGATGATGCCGAGGGCGTGGCGCTTGGTGACGGGGCCGTCGACGAGGAGGTCGGCCAGGATGCCCGGATCGCCCAGCACGGCGGCCCGGCGGGCGGCGGGCGACAGGGACTCCAGGCTCAGGCGACCACGCACGGCGCGCGGCACGAAGTCCGCCGGCGCCTCGCCCGTGAAGGGCCGGATCATGCCGGCGCCCCAGACCGTGGGCATGTTCGCCGCGCGCTTGCGCAGCGCGAGCTGGAGCACCGACCCGGCTCCGACGATCTCCGCCTGCGGCAGCGCGGTCCAGACCACGCGGCGGCCGGTGAGCCGCTCGATCACGGGGGCGGTGACCTCGTCGCCGAAGTTCAGCTCGGTGGGGTGGCGCCACCGCCACCACCACAGCCGGACCGGGCCCGTGCCCGCTGCCGCGGGGGGCGCCGGGAGCCGGGCCGTGCCCGGGTCCGCCGGGGGAGCCGTGCGGGTCACCGTGATCCGGACCGCCGCGGCGGAGCCGGTCGGCCCGCCGGGGGCGGCCTCCACCCGGACCTCGGGCGTGGCGACGGGCTCGGGGGCGTCGCCGCCGACCGGGACGCGGAGCCCGTCGGACGCCACGGCGAGGGTCAGGGGCGCCGCCGTCGTCGTCGTGGGGACGGGGAGGCGCACGGCGAGGTGCGCATCGTCGACCGGGCTCCACGGGAGACGGTGCCGGGCGTCGCGGCTCTCCGCGGCGTCGACGTACGCGTACACGCGCGTCGACGCGGCGACGGAGGGCACGCGCAGCACCGCCTCGGGACGACCGTCCGGGTCGGTCCGCAGCGCCGTGAGGCGCACGTCCGGCACGTCGTGGTGCGCGCCGTCCCGGTCGACCGAGACGCCGCCGGTCCGGGGGTTGGTGTGCAGCACGGTGCGGGTCCCGTCGAGGAGGACGGCGTCCGGGTCCACGGAGGCGTCGCGCTGCGTGCCGAGGCGGAACGCGGGCCCCTGCCACCCCTCCCAGACCGGGGCGACCCACAGGTCCCAGAGCCCCTCCTCGGGGATCGCGGCGAGGTCGGCTTCGACGGCGAACACGACGGCCTTCCGGCCGGGAGCCTCGCGCACCGTGCGCAGCACCGTGGCGTCCGCCGCGACCGACTTGCCGCCGCCCCGGGCGGGGCCGCGGCGGCGCCACTCGGCGTGCACGGCGTCGGGCAGCGGGACCTGCCCCGGGGGAGCGATCCGGCCGCGCGCGAGGACGCGTCCGGCCGACGTCGTCAGCCGGACGAGCCGGTGCTCGACCCGCGGCGGGCGGACGAGGAGCGCCTCGTGCCCGAGGGCGTCGACGACGCTCGCCGGGGCGTCGAGCCGGAACCCGTCCGGGCCGGGGACCACGGGGAGCAGGCGCACGTTCCCGCCCGAGTGCCGGACGAGCGCCGTGACGTTCGCCGCGTCGCGCCGGAACACCAGGTCGTACAGCGGCCGGGCGTGCTCGTGCACGCGGGCGCGCAGGCCCGGGGTCCACAGGTGCCCGAACTCGTCCGCCACCCGGTCGAGGAGCTCGGCCCGCGCGGCGTCGTCGAGCGCGAGGTAGGGGCGCCGGAACACGCCCTCGAGCGCACGGTCGCCGAACGGGCGCGGCAGCAGCGCGTCCCTGCGGTCGCCGGGCTCGGTGTGGCGCTCGATGGCGCCCGCGACGACCCGGGTCTTCAGCAGCCGGATCTCGATCTGGGCCGCGATCGGCGTACCGGGCCGCTTCTCGTGCCCGCGCACCCGGTAGTACACCGCGTCCGCGAGGACGACCATGCGTCGGGCCGTGAGCTCCGCCTCGACGACGAAGGCCTGGTCCTCGCCGTGGCGCAAGCCGGCCGGGAAGCGCAGGCCCTGGCTCTTCACGTGCGAGGTGCGGAACAGTTTGGTGGGGCCGAGGGCCGACATCATGACGTCCTCGACCATGTCGGCGTCGACGGTGGTGGTCCGGAACACCCGCTGGGGCACGTTCGTGCGGCCGGCGAAGCCCTCCATCTTCCCGAGCACGACGTCCGCCTCGAGCTGTTCCGCGGCGTCCGTGAGCTTCTCGAGCGCGGCGGGGGTGAGCAGGTCGTCGGCGTCGAGGAAGAAGAGGTACTCGCCGGTGGCGACGTCGATGCCGGCGTTGCGCGGGGCGGCGGCCGTCCCGCTGGCCGGCTGGGTGAGCACCTGCATCCGCGGGTGCTGCTTCGCCAGCCTGCGCAGGATCGCGAGCGAGTCGTCGCTCGAGCCGTCGTCGACCGCGACGATCTCGACCTGCTCGGGGGAGAGGGTCTGCTCGAAGGCCGAGCGCAGGGCGTCCTCCACGGTGGCCGCCGCGTCGTGCACGGGCACGACGACCGACACGAGGGGCCGCGCGTCAGGGGCGTGCTGCGCAGCGGACGTCACGTCGAGCCGCGCCGGGCGGAACCGGCCCACCTGCACGCGCACCGGGACCGCCCGAGGCACCCCGCCGTGGGTCAGCGCGACCTGCCAGCGGCCGGGCGCCGCGGGCACGGTGACCTCGAGCCGGACGTCCTCGCCGTCGGCGGTGATCCGGAACGTCCCGGCGCCGTCCGGCCGTTCCCGGTCGTGGCGCGCCGGGCGTCGGCCGGCCTCCCCGGTGGCGCCCGCCGGGGCGACGAGCTCGGCGGTGCCCCGGGCGACGACCCGGTGCCCCTGCGCGGGGGAGACCCGGATCCCGTCGAGCGGGACGGTCAGCCGAACGGTCCTGCCGCCGGCGTCGCGCGTGGTGCGGACCTCGGCGCCGCCCGCACGGGGGCGCGCGGCCGCGACGAGGGCGTCCGCCCGCGCCCCGGAGCGGACGACCAGCCCGCCGTCCTCGCCGCGCCGGGCGACGTAGCTGGTCGTGCCGACGATCGCCGCCCGGGCGGGGAGGTCGGCGGGCACCTCGACCGGGTGCGCCTCGTCGTCGCCGTCGGGCACGGCGTGCACCACCCAGTCGGCGTCCCCGGCGTCCGGCGCGACGGTCCGGGGGTCGAACCGCGCCTCGGTGCGCACGCGCACCGTGACGTGCGGGTCGTCGGCCGCCGGCACCACCTCGACGCGGCTGCGGGCCGGGAGCTCGAGCTCGCCGTCCGTCGCGCCGCCGGGGGCCCTGATCAGCACCCGTACCGCGCCCTCATCCGGTCCGTCGTCCTGGCCGTCGTCCTGTCCGTCGTCGTGGCCGCCCTGCGGGGCGTCGGCCCGCGGCGTCGCGAGCTCCGCACCGGCGTCGTCCAGCCGGAGGGTCGAGGTGCGCACGTACAGGACACCGTCGATCCAGACGAGGCCGTCGACGTGCGAACGCGCGCCACGGGGGCGGTTGACAGTGCCGTTCGCCATGGATCTCCCTGTGGTGACGGTCGACGTGACGGGACATGGTTGCACACCCGAATTCGCACGGCACAGCCCACGACGACCGGCAGAACGGCGGTAGGGTAAGGGGCCGTCCGTCCTCCCGCCACTTCAGGAAGATCGATGACAGCTACCGAACCGCGACAGACACCGCTGCTGCTGCCCGAGCGCGCACGACTCTTCCATATCGGCCTGCCGAAGACCGGCACCACGCACCTGCAGAACGCCGCCGCCCTGCTGCGCGACGACCTGCTCGCCCACGGCGTCCACTACCCGGGGCGGACGTTCAACCACCGGCGTGAGGTGTCCTCGTTCATGGGCCGCGGCTGGGGCTGGGGGGACAAGCCCACCCGCGAGCACTGGGACCGCCTCATGGCGGAGGTGGAGGCGGACACCGAGAACCGGATCTGGCTGGGGCACGAGTTCGCCTCCGAGAGCTCCGAGGAGAAGGCGTACGACTTCCGCGAGGCGCTGGGCGACCGCACCCACGTCGTGGTGACGCTGCGGCATTACGGCTCGATCCTGGCGTCCTCCTGGCAGCAGTACATGAAGATGGGCGACACCGTCGGGTTCGAGCGCTGGCTCGAGGCCGTGCTGGCCGACCCGCCGAACCGGAAGGTCACCAAGACCTTCCACACGCGCAACGACCAGGGGCTCGTCGTCTCGCGGTGGGCCGAGGTCGTCGGTCCCGAGAACGTGACGGCGATCGTCATCGACAAGGCGACCCCGAACCTGCTCACCGACGCCTTCGAGGACCTGCTCGGGCTGCCGCGCGGGCTCCTCACCACCGCGGAGCAGGACGGCTACTCGTCCAACCGCGGGATGTCGGTCGAGGAGGCGGAGCTGCTGCGCGCGGTCAACGCCGAGTTCCGCCGTCGCGAGCTGCCCTGGCCGGCCTACGAGCACTGGATGCGCCGTGGCGTGGCCGGGCACGTGATGGCGTCCCGCAAGCCCGGCGAGGGGGACACCTCGTTCGAGCTGCCCGCGTGGGCGGCGGAGAAGGCGACCGCCAGGGCCCACGCGTACGTCGACCGGATCGAGGCCACCGGCGTCCGCGTCGTCGGCGACCTGGACGCGCTGCGGGTGCCGGCGCGCAGCGTCGAGAACCCGGTGCTGACGGCCGACCGGGTGCCGCTGGACGCCGCGGCGGAGGCCGTCGTCGGCGCCATCGAGGCCGGTCTGCTCAAGGACGAGGACCTCGCCGCGGCCAAGGCCCAGATCGCCGAGCTCCGGGAGGCCGCGCGGACGCCGGGGCACGACGTGCTGGGGCACTTCCGCGCCACCGAGCTGGCGGCGGAGGTCGGCCGCCGGGCCGCGCGCCGCGCACGAGGGCTCCTGCGCCGGTCCTGACCACGGCACGGACGGGAGAGGCCCCACGGGGCCTTCGCTCTGTCCGGCGCGGTCAGACGGCGAGCACGTCCACCAGCCGCTGCTGGAGCCGCTCGATGCCCTCCGGGCGGCGGAACCGGCCCTGCACGAGCCCGACGAGGGCGTCGGTGTCGAGGCCGGTGACGTCGGTGGGGGTGAGGGGGGCCTGGTAGCGGTCGGGTCCGAAGGCGGAGCAGTAGTCGCGGAACTTGTAGTCGCCGCCGACGAGCTTGTCGCTGACCTTGAGCTGGGCGTTGGGGACGGCGAGGGCGTCGGCGAAGATCAGGCCGTGCATGGAGGAGGAGATGACGGTCTCGCAGGCGGCGATCTCGCGGGCGACCTCTTCGGGGGTCCAGGCGACGTCGATGCGGCGGACGCCGGGTAGTGCGGCGATGGTGCGCATGGTGGGGTCGTCGGCGTCCTTGTAATGCGGGATGACGCCGAGGGCGTGGCGCTTGGTGACGGGGCCGTCCACGAGACGGTCGGCCAGGATGCCCGGGTCGCCCAGCGCCACGTCGCCCTGCACCGCGGGGTCGAGGTGATCCAGGGTGTGTCGCCCGCGGACCGCGAGCGGCACGAAGTCGGCCGGGACGTCGCCCTGGAACCGCGAGATGACCCCGGTGCCCCACACCTGGGGCATCGCGGCGGGGCGCGCCCGCAGGAACTTCTGCAGCACGGAGCCCGCGCCGACGATCTCGGCGTCGCCGAGCGGCGTCCACGCGACCGGCCGGCCGGTGAGGCGCTCCAGCAGGGGAGCCGTGACCTCGTCGCCGAAGTTCAGCTCGGCAGGGAAGCGCCAGCGCCACCACCACAGCTTGATCGGGGTCATGCGAGCGCCTCCGGGGTCGTCGTCGCGGTCGTCGCGGTCGCCGTCCGAGACACCCGCAGGCGCCCGTCGACGGACTTGAGCGTGACGTCGTCCGAGGTCAGGCGCGGCACGTCGGTGAGCGCCGGCGCGACGAGGACGCCGTCGTGCGCGACGGTGAGGGCGAGCAGCGTCTCGTCGCCGGCCGCTTGGGGCACGGGCAGCCGGGCCGCCAGGGTGGTCTCGTCGACCCGGCTCGTGGGCAGCAGCTGGCGGGCGCCGCGGCTGCCCGCGGGGGTCGCCAGCGCGTAGACCCGCGTCGCGGCGGCGTCGCCCGGAACGGTCACGAGCACCTCCGGTCGCCCGTCGACGTCCCAGCGCGCGCCGGACACGCGCACCGCGGGCGCGCGCGTCGTGGTCCCCCCGTGGTCGAACGACAGGTTGCCGTGGCTCACGGTGCCGAAGAGCACGTCGTCGGGGCCGAGGGCGAGCGCGTCCTGGCCCGCTCCGCCGGAGGCGCCACCGAACCGGGCGAACGGGCCGACGACGTCCCCCCAGGCCGGGGCGACGGCGAGGTCCCAGACCCCCTCGACGGGGAACACCGAGGCGTCGACCAGGAGCTCGAGCCCCGTTGCGGGGCCGTTCGGGGACTTCCGGCCGCCGGTGACGGTCGCCGGCGCATCGACGGTGCGGCCGTCGCCGCGCAGCGTCCACCGGGCGCGCACGCCGTCCGGCGCGGGGAACTCCCCGGCCGCGCGGGCCCAGCCGCGCAGGACGGCGGTGCCGTCGCGCAGGGCGAGGGACGTCAGCTGGGTCTCGGTGCTCGCCGGGGCGGCGCCCAGGAGCTCCGGGTCGACCGCGGCGGCGACGGCGGGCGGCACGTCCAGCACGAACCCGGCCGGGGTCATGACGCGGCGCAGGTCGCGCACGTTGCCCCCCGCGTGCTCGACGAGGGCGCTGACGAGCTCGGTGCGCCGCTGGAACACCAGGTCCAGGAGCGGCTGCGCGGGGGCCGGCAGCAGCGCGCGGAGACCCGGCCCCCACAGGTGCCCGAACCGGTCGACGACGCGGTCCACGAGCTCCTCACGCTGCTCCGGGTCGAGTTTCAGGAAACGCTGGCGGAAGAGGCCCTCGACGGCGGGCCCGCCGAACGGCCGGACCAGCAGCGAGTCCCGGTCGGGCCCGGGCTCGGTGTAGCGCTCGATGACCTCCGCGACGCTCCACGCCTTGGCGAACTTCTCGTCGAGCGTCTCGCCGATGCGCGACATGTGGACGCCGTCGTGCCCGCGCACGACGTAGTAGTCGCCGTCGGCCAGCACCACGATGCGCCGGGCCGTGAGCTCCGCCTCGACGACGAACGCGAGGTCCTCGCCGTTGCGCAGCCCGGCCCGGAACCACTGGTCGAGCCCGAGGACGTGCTCGCGCCGGAACATCTTCGTGGGCCCCAGGGCGCGGATGAGGTGGTTGCGCACCATGTCGGCGTCGAGCGTGGAGCGCGCGAACATCGACTTCGCGACGCCCCGGCCACCGATGCCCTTCAACCGGCCGAACGCGACGTCGGCACCGACCAGGTCGGCGGCGTCGACGAGCTTCTCGAGGGCCGGCGGGGGGAGCAGGTCGTCCGCGTCGAGGAAGAACAGGTAGGTGCCGGTCGCGGCACGGATCCCGGCGTTCCGAGGGGCCGCGGCGGACCCGGAGTTCGGCTGGGTCAGCACCCGCATCCGGGGGTGCTCGGCCGCGAGTCGGCGCAGGATCGCGAGCGAGCCGTCGCTCGAGCCGTCGTCGACGGCGACGATCTCGATCTGCTCGGCCGGCATCGTCTGGGCGAACACCGAACGGATCGCCTCCTCGACGAACCGCTCCGCGTTGTAGACCGGCACGACGACGGAGACCTTCGGCGGCGCCGTGGTCGACGCCGTGGTCGACGGTCGCCCGGGCGTCGCCACGAGCGTGGCGGTGCCGTCCGACGCGATGCGCACGAGGAGCGGCGCGGGCCGGCGGCCCCCCAGCGAGAGCACGAGCTGCCACAGCCCCGGGGTCGCCTGGGCGGTGGCGCGGAGCGTGACCTCCTCGCCCCGCACGGTGACCGTCGCCTTCCCCGGCGCCGTCGAGGCTCCCAGGCGCCGGCGCAGCTTGAGCAGCGCGCGGCGGGCGAGCGACCCCACCGGGGCCACGAGCTCGGCCGTGCCGCGCGCGACCACGCGCGACGCCCCGCCGGTCACGGGGTGGACCCGGACGCCGTCGAGCGGCACGGTCAGGCTGACCGTCGTGCGCCGCTCGGCACCCGGCTTCGCCGTGATCGTCGCGGCGGACGTGCGGGGGCGGGCGCCGTCGACCACGCCGCGCTGCGCGCCCGCCGTGTCCACGGTCAGCTCGCCGGCCTCGTTCGGGTAGGCCACCAGGACGGAGGACCCCGCGACCGTCGCGCGCGGGTCGCCGTCCGCGGTCACCGGGAGGTGGCTGCGGGCGCCGAGCACGACGCACCGGGCGCGCACGTCCCACACGCCGCGGGCCAGACGCGCCCCCTGCGCGGCGCGGGCGGGGTTGAGGCGGGACTCCGCGGTGACCCGCAGCGTGACGAGGTCGTCCTGCCCGGGCACGGGGACGAGCTCGACCGAGCTGCGGCCCGGGAGGCTCCACGTGCTGTGCTGGGTCCGCTCGCGGACCGACAGCGTGACCTTGGCGCGCGCGACGTCGTCCGTGACGTCCAGCACGGCGTCGGGCAGCTCCCCGAACTCGGCGGGCAGCACCCGCACCACGCGGTCGCCGACCCGCCGCAGCCGGCGGGCGGTGCCGCGGGCGTCGGACCACTCGGTGGTGGTCCGCAGGTGCAGGATCCCGTCGACCCAGACCATGCCGTCGAGCCGGGCCCGGCCCTCGAACTCGCGGTCGAGGGTGTCGACGCGGCGCAGGAGGTCGGTGCGGCGACGCCGCAGCAGCCACGCCTTGGGGCGGTCGAGGGCGGGGAGGTCCGCGTCCCACTCCTCGGGGACGTGCTTCTCCACGATGCGGAGCGCGCGGTCCACGGCGTGCTCCGCCCGGTCGGGGTCGCGGCCCGACGCCAGGTAGCTGGTGAGGCGGCCCAGCACGCGGAGCCGGTACTGGTGCATGAGCTGCCGCTTGCGGCCGTCGGCCAGGTCCTCGGTGTCGAGGGTGCCGGCGATGAAGTCGAACAGGTCGCCGAGCCGGTCCCAGAACTCGTCCTCCCACGGCCCGTAGGTGGCGGAGTTGTTCTGGTCGGTGGCGTGCCACAGGTAGACCGGGGTGTCCGCCAGCACGGAGACCACGCGGGCGTGCTTGTAGCACTCGACGTTGAAGTAGACGTCCTCCCAGAGCATCCGGCGGCCCTCGGGGAAGCGGATGTCGTGCTCGAGCAGGAAGTCCCGTCGGTAGAACTTGTGCGGCATCATCGGCAGCAGCGCGCCGATCCCGCGCCGCGGCAGGGCGTTCGGGATGTTCGCCGTGTAGTTGCCGAGGCCCCACCGGGGGTCGGAGGTCTTGAGCTCCTTGGCGTTGAGCACGTCCGCGCGGTGGGCGGTCGCGTACTCGTAGGACGCCCGCAGGCCGTCGGGGAAGATCTCGTCGTCGTGATCCATGAACAGCACGTACTCGCCGCGCGCCATCGCGATGCCGACGTTGCGCGGGCGGCTCGGCCAGCCCGAGTTCTCGATCCGATCGATGCGGACGTTCGGCCGCTCGTCACGGATGCGCTGCAGGCGCTCCCAGGTGTCGTCCGGGGACCCGTCGTCGACGATGATGAGCTCGAACTCGTCCTGCGGCATGGTCTGCGCCGCGAGGGAGTCCACGACCCGGCGGATGCCGTCGCCCGGCTGGTACGCCGGGACGACCACCGAGACCTTCAGCGAGGCGGCCTGGGTCACGCGTCGGGAGCCTTCCGCTGGCGTCGCTCGGCGTCGATCCGCTCGTCCAGGTCCGCGATCGCGCGGTCGGTCGTGGCGCGGTCGACCTCGGGCGCGACGCCCCGCTCGGCGGCGTCGCGGCGGGCGCGCTCGAAGACGACGTCGTACAGCTCGGCGACCCGGCGGTTGTCGCGGCGCAGGGCGTCGACCTCCCTGCGCAGCTCCTGGAGCTCGCGCTCGTAGGCGACGAACCGGAGCGGGCCCTCGGCGTGGTCCGCGTTGAGGTCGCTCAGCGCCTCCAGGTTGCGCACCGTGCGGGGTGCGATCCGGCGGGCGGTGTTCGCGACGTAGGACTTGAGAGACATGGTGCTTCCTGTCGTGGTCGGTCTCGGCTCAGCGCACGGTCTCAGCGCAGGATCAGGGTGGTCAGTGTCTCGCGCGGCCCGACGGAGGTGGGCTGGGCGCTGCTCTCCAGCGTGTGCATCGTCAGCCCGAAGCGCCGGAGCTGGTTGCGGAGGGCCCGGCCCTGCAGCCGCCACGTCTCCGGGTCCTGCGGGTCGCGCAGGCGGTCGTCGGTGGCGACCGTGGCGAAGCAGAACGTCTGCTCGTCGAGCGCGCCGGTGAAGAGCGTCTGGAAGAGGTCGGAGCGACCCAGCTCCGGCATCTCGTGCAGCAGGTGGTGCGCGAAGAAGTAGGGCTGCTCGCCGGCGTCGACGAGGTCGAGCGTGAGCTCCAGCAGCTGGTGCCGGTCGTTGAAGTTGCAGAACCGGTACTCGACGTTCTCGGGCCGGGTCTGGTTCGCCAGCCGCAGCGCCTCGTAGCTGTAGTCCAGGCCGAGCACGCGGTGGCCGGCGGCCGCGATCCGCTCGGTCAGCCGGCCGTCGCCGCAGCCCAGGTCGACGACGAACGCGCCCTCGGGCAGCAGCGAGAGGAACTGGTCCACCTGGGGTTCGCCGCCCGCGGGGCCCTCCGGGCGGGTCGAGTACTTCTCGTAGTGCTTCTCCCAGTAGACGCGCTGCCGGTTGAACACCCCGAAGTAGTTGTCGAAGCGCCGACGCGTCGAGCGCGGCGAGACGAAGACGAAGGACGGGTCCGGCACGCGCCAGGACGGGCCGTACGCGAACTCCAGCCACGCCTCGGGCCTGGCCGGGGCCGGCAGGTCGACGCCGTCGACCGTCATGGTCGAGACGGGGACGAGGGTCTCGCGCGGCAGGTTCCCGCGCAGCGCGAACGGCTGGTTGTAGAGCCCGTCCTCGGTGTGGTAGCCGGTGAAGATGTCGATGTAGTGGTCGGTCTCGCCGTCCTCGGTGAAGAACGTGACCTGGAGCTGCGCCAGGCTCAGCACGATCGCGGTGTATCCCGCGTCGGCGAGCTTGCGCTGGAGGTCGTAGCTGACCTGCCCCGCCTCGAGGTCCGTCCGGGCCTCGGAGAGGAACGCGAAGTCGATGTCGTCGTCGTGCGGCAGCATGCCGCCGTTGCGCATCGCCCCGAGCAGGCTCCCGCCCACCATGTAGATGGGGTAGCCCCACGACTCCATGAGCTCGGCGAGGCGGCGCCCGTTGGCGAGCAGACGGTCGCGGACGCCGTTCGCGGAGCCCTCCAGCACCGGTCCCAGCCGGTTCCACTTGTTCATGGCCAGCCAACGGCCCTGGGTGTCGGTCACGCTCACGCGCGCGCCGTCCTCGCCGCCCGCGAACCGGACGTCGGCGGACGCCAGCACGGAGTCGTCGGCGGACCGGCGGACGGTGATGTTCGTCCTGCCGCGCAGGTAGGGACGCAGCGCGTCGGGCCACGAGAGGCGCCGGCCGAGCACGTTCCGGCGGTGCTCGGGCAGCTTCGTCGACCACACGCGGTGCCCGTCGAACAGCACGTCCACCGTCTCCGCGGGCTGCTCGGCGGGGACGCGGACACGCAGCCCCAGGCGGGTGGCGGACAGGGAGCTCATCGCGGGAACGGCCCTTCGTCGGTGGCGGGAGCGGTCGTGAGTCTACGGGACCTCCGGTGCCGCAGAGGTCCTCGGGGGCGGCGGCCCGAACGCTAGGGTAGGCGGGCCACGACCAGCCGACGGAAGGTCTCCATGCACGTCGCCCACGTGCTGTCCCTGCCCAGCGCGGAGGACCGCCGCTCGCTCTACCTCGAGGGGAGGGCCGGCAAGGACGACCTCGCGAGCGTCCAGGCGGACGGTTCGCTCCTCGTGCCCGCCGGTTCCGCGCAGGGGTTCGCCACGTACTTCGGCGCCTTCCCCGCCGCCTACTGGGTGCGCTGGGCCGGCGTGTCGACCGTCCGGCTCGAGCTCGACCTGTCCGGCGCCGGGACGGTGCGCGTCGTGCGGACCGGCCCCGACGGCGTCGCCCGCACCGTCGCGACGGAGGCGGTCGCCGACCGCGTGGGCGTCGACGTCGACGTCAGCGACGGGGCCGAGGGCGGCTGGCTGTGGTTCGAGGTCGAGGCGGACGCGGACGTGCTCGTCCGGGGAGGCCGCTGGCTCGTGGACGCGGCCCCGCGGCGGGACGGCCGGGTGTGCCTGTCCATCACGACCGTGAACAAGCCCGACTACTGCCTGGAGACGCTGCGGGCGATCGCCGCCGCCCCCGCCCTGCGGGAGGTCCTCGAGACGGTCTTCGTCGTCGACCAGGGCACCCGCAAGGTGGCCGACGAGGAGGGCTTCGACGACGTCGCGCGCGAGCTCGGGCCGCAGCTCACGGTCATCGACCAGGGCAACCTCGGCGGCTCCGGCGGCTTCTCCCGCGGCATGCTCGAGACGCTGGACCGGCCCGCCTGCGACGCCGTCATGCTGATGGACGACGACGTCGCCGTCGACCCCGAGGCGCTGCTGCGTGCGGTGCGGTTCCACCGCACGGTGACCGACCCGGTCGTCGTCGGCGGCCACATGCTCGACTACAACCAGCCCACCGTGCTGCACGCCTTCAGCGAGGTCGTGGACCAGCGCCACTTCATGTGGGGCTCGCCGGACCGCGAGCACGAGCGGCACGACCTCGCGGCCACCCCGCTGCGCGAGACGCCGTGGATGCACCGGCGCGCCGACGGCGACTTCAACGGCTGGTGGATGTGCCTCATCCCCGTCACCGCCCTGCGGGCCGTCGGCCTGTCGATGCCGCTCTTCCTCAAGTGGGACGACGCCGAGTTCTGCCTGCGCGCCGCGGAGGCCGGGTTCCCCACCGTCTCGCTGCCCGGCGCCGCCCTCTGGCACGTGGCGTGGGTCGACAAGGACGACACCGTCGAGTGGCAGGCGCTGCTGCACGAGCGCAACCGCGTCGTGACGGCCCTGCTGCACGCCCGGCGCCCCCGCGGCGGCGCGCTCCTGCGCGACCTGCTCGCCACCGACCTCAAGCTGCTGCTCGGCATGCGCTACTACCCGGTGGACCTGCACGTGCGCGCCCTGCGGGAGGTGCTCGCGGGCCCGGGCACGCTGCACGCCGAGCTCGCCGACACCGTGCCCGCCGCGCGCGCGGCGGGGGAGCGGTACCTCGAGACCACGCGGCGGTCCGCGGGCGACCCGGCGTTCGACGCCGCCGTCGCGCGGCGGCGGTCCGGCGACGTGCCGCCGCGGCCGGAGGGCACGCGGGCACAGGCCCTGTTCGCGGCCCGCAGCCTGCTGCGCACCGTGCTGCCGCCGTCCGCCACGGAGCGCCGCCGGCCCGCCGGCGCGCTCGAGCGGGGCCAGGCCACCTGGTGGGAGGTGCCGCGGCACGCCTCCGTGCTGGTCCTCGACGCGGACGGCCGGGCGGGGGTCTGGCTGCGCCGGGACCCGGGGACGTTCTGGCGCCTGGCGTTCGCTACGCTGGCGTCCCACGTGCGCGTCGCGGTCCGCTGGCGCTCGCTCGCCGCCTCCTGGCGGGCCGCGGTCCCCGACCTGACGGCCCCGGGGACCTGGCGTCGCACCTTCCACGGGTAGCGTCCGGGGCTCGCCGCGCACGTCGACCGCGCCCGACCCGTCCCGGCCCCCCGCCGGGCAGCCTGCAGGAGGCACCCTTGACCGCCACCACCCCCGCGCCCCGGCGTGTGCTGTTCGTCGGCGCCTACGAGCGGGACAACTTCGGCGACCTGCTCTTCCTGCTCGTGAGCGAGCAGTACCTCGCGGAGGCGGGGTACGACGTCGTCGCGGCGGCACCGCTCGCGGCGGACATGAGCGACCTGCTCGACCGCAAGGTCGACGCGTTCGTGCCACGCCTGGAGCAGGAACGCTTCGACCAGGTCTGGACGGTCGGCGGCGAGGTCGGCGCGACCGGGGTCTCGACGGCGATCTGGATGTCCGTCCCGTCGGCGACCTACCGGCGCTACAAGGCCGCGAGCGAGCCGGAGCAGGCCGCGATGCGCGCCGAGCTCCTCGGCGCCACCGACATCGAGTCCCCGTACATGCCCCGCCTCTCGCAGTTCCCGCTCAACGCCGGCGTGCCCGCCGTGCTCAACTCCGTGGGCGTGGCCGGGATCAAGGGCAAGGACCCGGCGCGCCGCGAGGTGCTCCTGCGGATCCTGCGCGAGGCGTCGGCCGTCTCCGTGCGCGACCACCTCTCGAGCGAGCTCCTCGCCGAGCACGACGTCGCGCACACGCTCGTGCCCGACGTCGTGCACACCATCCGCTACACGCACCCGCGGCCGGAGGGGGAGCAGGGCAGTGGGGCGGCCCTCGTCCAGGCGAACCGGAAGTTCCTCGCCCAGCACGGCATCGAGAAGGTCGCGGAGGCCCTCGTGGCGTCCAGCGCGCTCGCCCCGTACCCCCTCCGGCTCTTCGCGGCCGGGCTGGCGCCCAACCACGACTCGTTCGGCGACTACGCGAAGATCGTGGCCGCCGTGCGCCGGCTCGACCCGGAGCGCGACATCGAGGTTCTGCGCGGGTCGCGACGGCCCTGGGACCTGGTGGACGAGATCCGGCGGGCGAGCCTGTGGATCGGCGGGTCCCTGCACGGCCGCATCGTCTCGGCCGCCTACGACGTGCCCCGCCTCAGCCTGCCGAAGCGCAAGCTCGACGCGTACGCGCGCACGTGGGACCCGCACATGCCCTACGGCACCACGCTCGACTCCCTCGACGCCGACGTGCGCCGTGCCCTGAGCCCCGAGACGCGCGCGGCGGCCGCGGACACCGGCGAGCGCCTGGCCGCGCTCGCGGACGCGAACATCCGTGCGGCGATCGCGCGCGCCCGGGCGGCGACGCCCGAGGAGACCACGGCGCGTCGCTTCGAGGCCGCGCAGCAGGCGATCGCCGACCGGGACCGCCGGGCGCAGGAGGTCGAGGCCGAGCTGACCCGTCGCCTGACGGCGCTCGAGTCGGAGAGCCTGGCCTCCGTCGTCGCGCGCCGCGGACGCGCGGAGGCCCGCAGCGCGCTGCGCCCCGCGCGCCGGGTCGCGGGCAGGGTGGTCCGCAAGGTGCGGTCGGCACGGGACGCGCGCGACTAAGATGGTCCGGATGTCTTCCCCCTCCGTCGTCGCGGTCGTCGTGTCGTACAACAGGGCCGCGCTGCTCGGCGCGGCCCTCGACGCGCTGGCCGCCCAGAGCCGGCCGGTCGACCGCACGGTCGTCGTCGACAACGCGTCGACCGACGACGCGCTCGAGGTCGCGCGCTCCCACCCGAGCGCCCCCGAGGTCGTGGCGCTCAAGCGCAACACCGGCGGGGCGGGCGGGTTCGCCGTCGGCCTCGCGACCGCCGTCGCCGACCTCGACGCCGACCTCGTCTGGCTCATGGACGACGACACGGTCCCCACCGAGACGGCGCTGGAGGCGCTGCTCGGCGCCCGCGACGCCTACGCCGGCGACGTCGCCGCGATGGCCAGCCGCGTGGTGTGGACCGACGGCAGCGACCACCCGATGAACACGCCCCGCAGCCGCCCGGGCGCGTCGCCCGCCGAGCTGGCGCGGGCGCGCGCCGCGGGCG
>NZ_JBHVBO010000057.1:0-21093 GCF_042668085.1 Isoptericola sp. NPDC057391
CCCCTCGGGGGCGACGGGCCCGGTCGCGTGCGCCATGATGTGCGCATGGTCGCGAGAAGCCAGCGTGGGTGGTCGGGCGAGCCGGGCGAGCTGCTGCGGGTGGGGCCCGGCTTCCGGCTCGCGGACGTCGACCCGGACTCCAGGCCCGGGTACGACGGGAAGAAGAAGGACGGCGCGGCCGACCTCCTCGCCGGCGAGGAGGAGCTCGACGAGCTGCAGGAGCGCCTGTACGCCCAGAGCCGCGAGGACCCGTCCGCGCCGGCCGTCCTGCTCGTGCTGCAGGCGATGGACTCCGCGGGCAAGGGCGGCATCGTGCGCCACGTCATCGGCGCCACCGACCCGCAGGGCGTGCACCTCGTGGCGTTCAAGAAGCCGACGCCGCAGGAGCTGGCGCACGACTTCCTGTGGCGCGTCGAGAAGGAGGTGCCCGAGGCCGGGTACATCGGCGTCTTCGACCGCTCGCACTACGAGGACGTGCTCATCGGGAAGGTGCGCGCCCTCGCGCCGCCCGAGGAGATCGAGCGGCGGTACGGCGCGATCAACGCGTTCGAGGCCGCGCTCGTCGCGCGGGGCACGCGCCTCGTCAAGGTGATGCTGCACATCTCGCCCGAGGAGCAGAAGGCGCGGCTCGGCGAGCGGCTGGAGCGCCCCGACAAGCACTGGAAGTACAACCCCGGCGACGTCGACGAGCGACTGCTGTGGCCGGCGTACATGGAGGCCTTCCAGACCGTCTTCGAGCGCACCTCCACCGAGCAGGCGCCCTGGTACGTCGTGCCCGCGAACGCCAAGTGGTACGCCCGCCTCGCGGTGCAGGCCCTCCTGCTGGACGCCCTCGAGGACATCGACCCGCAGTGGCCCGCCGCGACGTTCGACGTCGAGCACGAGAAGGCGCGCCTCGCGGCGTCGTGACGCTCAGCCTGCCGGGGCCGGCCCGGCCGCCTGCTCGACGTCGTCGGGCAGGTTGGCGTCGAGGGGCTCGCGGTCGGTCTTCGTCCAGCTGCGCCGCCCGGCGAGCTCGCGGACGAGCGCGACCGTCACGACCGGCCACAGCAGCCAGGTGTAGAGCATGTACGGGACGAGCCCGAACACGGCGCGCAGGAACGGGTGGCGGCCGGGCTCGGTGGTCATCAGCAGCGTGAGGAAGCTCGGCACCAGCGTGAGCGTCGCGAAGAACACCAGCGACGGCCACCAGCCGGAGACGAACGGCACGTCGCCGAACAGCCAGAACGCCAGCGAGAGCACCAGGCCGAGCCCCATGAGCAGCTGGAGCAGGGGCATCAGCAGGTAGGCGACGTGGTCCAGGCGGGCACCGAGCGAGACGGGCGCCTTCAGGGCGCCGCGCAGCAGGGAGAACGCCTGCCAGTTGCCCTGCGCCCACCGCACGCGCTGCTTGAACAGGCGGCGCAGACGGGTCACGCCCTGCTGGTCCACGCTGGTCAGCACGGTCTGGCGGCCGCGCCACCCGGCGCGGATCAGGCGCACGCCGATGTCCTGGTCCTCGGTGAGGCGGTCGCGCCACGGGCCGCGCCCGATCCCCGGCGGCAGCTTCTCCGTGACGACGACGTCGTCCAGCGCGGCGAGCCGCACGTACTGCCCGTTGCCGCCCATGTTGGCCGTGCCCCACGCGGACCGGCCGAGCTGGTACACGTACGCCATCACCCCGAACTCCACGTCCTGGCCCCAGGTGAGGTAGTGCCGGCGGTTGTAGATCCGCACCAGCGCCTGCACGCCGCCCACGCGCTCGTCGGTGAACGCCCCGGCCAGAGCCCGCGGCGCATCGGGCGGGATGCGCCCGTCCGCGTCGACGACCCCGACGACGACGCGCGTCGTCGGCCAGCCGGCGTACCGGCCGGCGAGGACGTGCTCGTGGACGAACTCCCACGCGTCGTCGAGCCCGGCGGACTTGCCCACGCGGGCGTTCGGCAGCTCGCGGCGCAGCACCTTGAGCTCGGGGACCTCGGCCCGCAGGCGGGCCAGCACGTCGGGGGTGCCGTCGTCGGACCCGTCGTCGACGACGACGATCGCCTTGTGCGTGGCCTCGACGGCGACGAGGCGGCTCACGCTGTCGGCGATCGTCACCTCCTCGTTGAGCGCGGGGACGACGAAGACCCAGAGGTACTCGTCCTCCCGCGCGTGCTCGACGGCGCGGCGCTGCCGGCGGCGCTCGAACCAGGCACGCACCACGAGCCACACGATCACCCCGACGGTGACGAGCGTGAGGGCGAGCAGGAACCACATGAGCACCTGCACGCCCACCGGCATGCCGCGGTACGGGTCCCACCACGGGGCGGTCGCCGCGACCGACACGACGGCGCTCACTCGGGCCCCACGTCGTAGGGGTCGACCGTCGACTTCGGGGCGATGACCACACCCTCGAGGTCCTGTGGCACGCGGTCCACGGGGCCGGGCTCGCGCACGAACTCGGGCCCGTCGACGGCGTCCGTGCGGCGGAAGCCCGCCCACTCGAGCACCTGGGCGCGCACGAACCCGGGGCCGGACGTCTGCGGCACGGGGGAGTGGAAGACCAGGTGCTCCAGCGCGTCGACGATGCGCGCGGCGGCGTGGCCGTCGCCGTAGGGGTTGGGCTGGCGGGAGAACGCCGCGTGCGCGGCGGGGTCGGTGAGCACCCGGGTGGCCGAGGCCACGATCGTGTCGGCGTCCGTGCCCACGAGCTCCAGCGTGCCCGCCTCGACGCCCTCCGTACGCTCCGTCGTCGTGCGCGCGACCAGGACCGGCACGCCGAGCGCCGGCGCCTCCTCCTGGATGCCGCCGGAATCCGTGAGCACCAGGGTCGACCGCGCCAGCAGGCGGGCGAACGTGTGGTACTCCATGGGTGCCGTGAGGGTCACGGCGTCGACGTCGCCGAGCTCGTCGCGCACGGTCCGCGCGACCCGGGGATTCGGGTGCACCGGCACGACGAACCGGACGCCCGGGTGCGCGTCCGCCAGCCGGTGCACGGCCCGCGCGATGCTCGCGATGCCCTCGCCCCAGTTCTCCCGGCGGTGGGCGGTGACCGTGACGACGCGCGACGTCGCGTCGTCCTCCAGCCAGGCCAGCTCGGGCCGCCCGTAGGGCACCTCGCGCGCGGCCGACCAGCGCAGGGCGTCGATGCCGGTGTTGCCGGTGACGAACGTGCGGCCGATGTCGACGCCCTCGCGCACGAGGTTCTGCACGTTGGAGCGGGTGGGCGCGGCATGGAAGGACGCGATGCGCGCGACGAGCTGGCGGTTGAGCTCCTCGGGGAAGGGCGACAGCGTGGTGCCGGTCCGCAGCCCTGCCTCGACGTGGATCACCGGGATGCGCAGGTGGAACGCGGCGACGGCGGCCGCGGCCGCGCTGGAGGTGTCGCCGTGCACGATGCAGGCCGCCGGGTAGTGGTCCTCGCGGATGCGCCCGCTGATCCGCTCGGGCGGCGGCCCGTACCGGTCGGTGACGAACGCGTCGAGCCCGGCGATCACCGACGAGGAGAGCTGGTTGAGCGTCAGTCCCGGTCGGCCCACGCCGAGGTCTCCCGCCACCTCGCACCCGGCCTCCTGCAGCACGTAGTCGACGAGCTCCTTGTGCTGGCCGGTCGTGACGACGACCGGGCGCAGGCGGGGGTGGTCCTGCAGGCGCTGGATCAGCGGGAACAGCTTGATCGCCTCCGGGCGCGTGCCCAGCACGACCAGGATCTCGGGGCTGACGGGAAGCGGCATGTCTCTACCTTCGTCGAGCGGGGTGCCGGGTGCTCGCCGACACCGATGAGTCCGGGTTCGCCCGGCCGTCGGAAGTGGTGCCCGCACCGGCCGTGAGGGACGGTGCCCGTCAGGAGGGAGCGGCCATGGTGACCGCACGCACGCACCTGTGGTTCGGGAACAACCGCGCGCACGAGGCGGCGGCCTTCTACGCCGAGCACATCCCGGGGTCGTCGGTGGAGTCGGTACTCACGTCGCCCGAGGGGGTGCCGGGGGCGGAGGCCGGCGAACCGTTCGTCGTCGAGTTCACGGTAGCGGGGCTTCCTGTGACGGGCCTGAACGCCGGCCCGGAGTTCCGGCTGAACGAGGCGTTCAGCTTCTACCTGCGGGTGGACTCGCAGGAGGAGGTGGACCGGTACTGGGAGGTGCTCATCGCCGACGGCGGCGAGCCCGGGCCCTGCGGCTGGTGCAAGGACAAGTTCGGCATCTCCTGGCAGGTGATCCCGAAGCAGCTCGAGGAGCTGTGCGGCGACTACACGACGGAGGCCAACCTGCGCACCATGAACGCGATGCTGCAGATGGGCAAGATCGACGTCGCCGCCCTGGAGGCCGCCTACCGCGGGGAGTGACGCAGCCGACCCCTGCGGGCCACGGGGGTGTCGGCATCCTGTGATGGGGTTGCGGACGCGACCGAAGGTCGATGGCGTCGTGTGATCAAATTGCGGGCGTGCTGACCGTCGCCACCGCCAACGTCAACGGCATCCGTGCCGCCTTCCGCCGCAACATGGACGCCTGGATCGCCGCCCGTACCCCCGACGTCCTGCTGCTGCAGGAGGTGCGGGCCCCCGACGAGCTCGTCCACGAGTACCTCGACGGCTGGCACGTCGCGCACCTGCCCAGCGACCTCAAGGGCCGTGCGGGCGTGGCCGTCGCGTCGCGGCTGCCGCTGCACTCGGTCCGGACGGGCCTCGCGGCCCACGGCCCGGCCGGCGAGCCCGAGCCGCCCGTGGACACCGGTCGCTGGGTCGAGGCCGACGTCGAGCTGCCGGTCGGCGGCCTGCTCACCGTCGTCTCGGCCTACCTGCACTCCGGCTCCAACGCCCCGGGGCAGGAGCACACCATGGCCGCCAAGTACGCGCACCTCGACAAGGTCACGGCGCGCCTGGCCGAGCTCGCCGAGGCCGAGCACCCCGCGGTCGTCGCCGGCGACCTCAACATCGCCCACCAGAACGTCGACATCGCGAACTGGAAGGGCAACCTCAAGAACGCGGGCTTCCTGCCGCAGGAGCGGGCGTACGTCGACCGGTGGCTCGACGAGGTCGGCTGGGCCGACCTCGGCCGCGCGCACGGCGGAGAGGGCCCCGGGCCCTACACGTGGTGGTCCTGGCGCGGGCAGTCGTACGTCAACGACCGCGGCTGGCGCATCGACTACCAGCTCGCCAACGCCGCGCTGGCCCCGCGCGCCGTCAAGGTCGAGGTCGACCGCGCCCCCACCTACGAGGAGCGCTGGTCCGACCACGCCGCCGTCGTCGCCACCTACGACCTCTGACGTTGTGGGTGGGATCGTGGCCCGTCTCGACGCCGGAGAGGGGCCATGATCCCACCCACAACGGGTCAGCGGTGGCCGCGCGGGAACATCGCGCGCTGCACGGCGTCGTGCACGTCGGTGTTGAGCTGCGGCCCGGACAGGCGCTCGGCGCCCGGCCCCTGCGCGGTGATCGGCGTGGCCTCGCCCGTGTGACCGCCGGTCGTCCAGTCGACGGTGAACTCGAGGTCGGTCCCCGGGACGGGGAAGGGCCCGTCCTCGGCCGTGGCGCCCTCGCCCGCCTCGTCCTCCGGGTCGACGTTCTCGATCGCCAGCCCGCCCGTGGCGTGGTCGCCCACGACGAGCACCAGCGTGTCCCGGTGCCTCTCCTGGAAGTCGAGCGCGAGCGCGACGGTCTCGTCGAGCGCCTGACCGGCCTCGATGGTGCGGGTCGCGTTGCTCCGGTGCGCGAACTCGTCGATCGCCTCCTCCTCGAGGAGCAGGAAGAAGCCGTCCCGGTCGCGCTGCAGGACGTCGAGCGCCTTGGCGGCCATGTCGACCAGCGGCACCTCGGGGGAGTACACGTCTCCCTCGCCCTCGTTCGCCTGCTGGAACATCTCCTCGTTCGCGAACAGCCCTAGCAACTTCCGGCCGTCCGCGTCGGCGAGTCCCTCGGCGTCGGACACGTACGTGTACCCGAGGTCCTGGGCCCGCTCCACGAGGTTCCCCTCGGTGCCCTTGCTCTGCTCCTCCGGGTCCTCCGGCGGGTTGTCGGGCCACGCGCCCGGATCGCCCTCGGGGTACCAGTAGTCCTCGCCGCCGCCCAGCAGGACGTCGGGCTTCGAATCCTCCAGGTACTGCCGCGCGATCTCGCTCTGGTCGTACCGGTCGGTGACGTGCGCGCCGAAAGCGGCCGGGCTGGCGTCGGTGATCTGCGCCGTCGAGACGAGGCCGGTGGCCTTGCCGGCGCGCCTCGCGTCCTCGAGCAGCGTGGGGACGGGGTTGCCGTCGGCGTCGACGCCGACGGCGCCGTTGAACGTCCGGACGCCCGTGGCGAACGCCGTCGCGCCGGCGGCCGAGTCGGTCACGGCGTCCTCGGGGTCGGCGGAGTCGGTCGCGCTCCAGCCGGCCTCGTCCAGCGAGTCCATGACCAGGTGGCCGTCCTTGCCCACGGTGGCGAGACGGATCAGCTCGCGCGCCGCCAGGCCCATGCCGTCGCCCTGGAGCACGATGACGTTCCGTGCCCGGTCCCTGTCGTGCCGTCCGTCGTGTCCGCCGTGCCCGCGGTCGTGGTCGCCGCCGGCCGTCGCGCCGACCGCCGTCCCCGCGGCGACCAGCGCCGTGAGCGCCGCCGCTCCGACGCGGCGCATCGTGGTGCGTGCTGCCATCGCTCCTCCTCGAACGATCGAGCACGGCGGCGTCGTGCCGCCGCGCCCCCGCACCGTAGGCAGGGGCCCGCGTCACCGGCATCCCGGAGGAGACGCCGCAGGTCGGGACCGCCTCGTCAGGCGGTCCGGCCCGCCGGGGCCGACGGCGGCGCGAGGAGGAAGCCCGGCGAGCGCAGCCCGGCGGCGTCGAACGCGTGCTGCACGGCCGCGGCGACCGGCTCGACGGCGTCGGCGCGCACCAGCGCGATCGCGGAGCCGCCGAAGCCTCCGCCGGTCATGCGGGCGCCGAGCGCGCCCGCGGCCAGGGCGGCGTCGACCACGAGGTCGAGCTCGCGGGCGGAGACCTCGTAGTCGTCCCGCAGCGAGGCGTGGGACGCGACCATCAGCGGCCCGACCTCCGCCACGCGCCCGTCCGTGACGAGGTCGCGGAAGCGGGCGGTGCGGTCGATCTCGGTGACCACGTGGCGCACGCGCCGGCGCAGGACGTCGTCCGGGTCGTGCGGCGCGAGCGCGGCGAGCGTCTCGTCCAGGCGGGCCGGGTCCACCTCGCGCAGCGTCTCCACGCCGAGCAGCCCCGCCGCGCGCTCGCAGGTCGCCCTCCGCTCGGCGTACTGGCCGTCGACGAGGGCGTGCTCCGCGCGGGTGTCCACGACGAGCAGGGTGAGCCCGGCCGCGGCCAGGTCGAACGGCACGGGCGTGCCCGACTCCAGCGCGGACAGCCCCGGCCGGGAGTCGACGAGCAGGGCGTGGCCCGCGGTGGCGCGCAGCGACGCGGCCTGGTCCATGCCGCCTGTCGGGGCACCGGCGATCTCGTTCTCCGCGCGCACGCAGGCCGCGACGAGGGTCGCGCGGCCGGCGTCGTCGTCGGCGAGCCCGAGGCCGCCCGTCTCGTCGAGCGCGACCGCGACGGCGCACTCCAGCGCGGCCGACGACGAGAGCCCCGCGCCGAACGGCACGCACGAGTCGACGACGGCGTCGAAGCCGCGCACGGGGTGGCCCGCCTCACCGAGCGCCCACGCCACGCCCGCGACGTACGCGCCCCAGCCCGTCATCGCGCCCGGCGCGACGTCGGCCAGGCGGGCCGACCAGACCTCGCCCGGCGCCTGCGCGGACCCGAGGCGCACGACGTCGTCGTCCCGGTGCCGCAGCGCCACGTACGTGCGGTGCGGCAGCGCGGTCGGCAGCGCGAGGCCGCCGTTGTAGTCGGTGTGCTCGCCGATGAGGTTGACCCGGCCCGGGGCGGACCAGACGCCGTCGGGCGCGCCGCCGTCGTCGCCGAAGACCCGGGCGAACAGGTCGCGCACGCGGCGCGCCCCCTCGTCGTCGGACCAGGACTCGAGCCACTCGGGCGTGCTCATGGCAGGACAGCTCCTTCGCAGGGGTGAACCGGGGGTGGCGCCGCGGGGCGCCCGGGCGAGGCTACCGCGGGTCAGCCCCGGACGGGGCTGAGGTTCAGCCGCATGCCGGCGAGGCCGCGGGACCGGGTGGCCAGGGCGCGGGCGACGTCGCGCAGCACGCACGCCCCGGCGGAGTCCGGGTGGGCGAGCACCACGGGCGTTCCGTCGTCGCCCGCCGCGCGGACGGCGACGTCGAGCGGCACCTGCCCCAGCAGCGGCACCTGCGTACCGAGCGTGGCGCCGAGGCGGTCCGCGACACGCTGCCCGCCCCCGGACCCGAAGACCTCGAGCCGCGACCCGTCCGGCTGCTCCAGCCACGACATGTTCTCGACCACGCCGACGACGCCCTGCGACGTCTGCGTGGCGATCGACCCGGCGCGCTCGGCGACCTCGGCGGCCGCGGCCTGCGGCGTCGTCACGACGACGATCTCGCTGCCGGGCAGCAGCTGCGCCACCGAGATGGCGATGTCGCCGGTGCCGGGCGGCAGGTCGAGCAGCAGCACGTCGAGGTCGCCCCAGAACACGTCCGCGAGGAACTGCTCCAGCGCGCGGTGCAGCATCGGCCCGCGCCACACCACCGGCTGCCCCTCGGGCACGAACATGCCGATCGACACGACCTTCACGCCGTGCTCGATCGGGGGCAGCAGCATCGAGTCGACGCGGGTGGGCTGGCGGTCGACGCCGAGCATGCGGGGGATCGAGAAGCCGTAGATGTCCGCGTCCACGACGCCGACGTTCAGCCCGTCGGCCGCCATCGCCGCCGCGAGGTTCGCCGTGACGCTCGACTTGCCGACGCCGCCCTTGCCGGACGCGATCGCGTACACCTTGGTGAGGGAGCCGGGCTGGGCGAAGGGGATCACGGGGTCGCCCACGCCGCCGCGCAGCTGCGAGCGCAGCGACTGGCGCTGCTCCGGGGTCATCACGCCGAGCTGCACGTCCACGCCCGTCACACCGTCGAGCGCCTCGACGGCGGCGGTGACGTCGCGCACCAGCGTGCCCTTCATGGGGCAGCCGGCCACCGTGAGGTCCACGCCCACCGTGACGCGACCGCCGTCGTGCACGTCCACCGAGCGCACCATGCCGAGGTCCGTGATGGGCCGGCGGATCTCCGGGTCGACCACCGACGTGAGGGCGGTGCGGACGCGGTCGGTCAGCGGTGCGGGGCCGTCGGGGGAACCGGTCATGCCTCGATCCTAGGTGCGGCGGGCGCCGGCGCCGGTGCGTCGTGGGTCACGGCCGGACAGCGCCGTCGTCACTCGGAGGGCCAGCGCGCCGACGTCCACCGTCGCGGTCGTGTCCTGCCGCACCACCGGGCCGAGCGTGAGCGGCGCGGCCCCGGCGGTCCAGGCCGCCCACTCCGCCGTCATGTCCCGGTCGTCCGCGTGCACCGGGTGCCGGCCCGTGCGCGCCTCGAAGCGCTCCCGCGCCACGTCGGGCGGCACGTCGCACCACACCTCGACGACGGCGTCCGCGCCCGCGGTCGCGAGGCCGCGCAGCGCGTGGTCCAGGTCGCGGGGCCGGAACCACCACGACTCCACGACGACGCGGGCCAGCGGCGCCGCGGCCAGCCGCCAGACCGCCTCCATCGCCGCCGCCCCGACCGTGGAGGCCCCTGTCATGGAGGCCCCGGCGAGGAAGGGGGCGCCGGGCCCGACGGCGTCCGCCAGGGCCTCCTTGACGGCGTCCTTGCCCAGCCACGGCGCACCGAGGCGGGCGGCGAGCGGGCGCGCCAGCGTCGTCTTGCCCGACCCGGGCAGCCCGTTGACCAGCACCACCTGTCGCGCCATGCCGTCGCCTCCTCCGGCGTCGTCCGCGCCCCCTCGAGGCCCCCGCGAGGCCTCGCGAGCCGGACGATACCGGCCGCACGGGCGGCACGGCGTCGCGCGGCGCGGCGCGCCCGGGGCTACGTTGACCTGCATGGACGCGCTGGCCTCCCTGGCTCGGGACTCGGCACTGCTCGTGGCGGCCGTGCACGCTGCGCCGGCCGGCGCGGAGGTGCCCGCCTGCCCGGGGTGCACCGCGGGCGACCTCGCCTTCCACGTCGCGTCGGTGCAGTCCTTCTGGGCGTCCGTGGTGGGTCGCGAGCCGGGTGCCGGTCTGCCGGGCGGCGACGTCGTCCCCCTCGAGCGGCCCGCCGACGACGGCGCACTCGCCGCGCTGGTGCGCGACGCCACGGCGTGGCTCGTCGCCGCGCTCGCGGGCCGCGACCCGGGCGAGCCGTGCTGGTACTGGCACCCCGAGGGGCACAGCGTCGGGTGGGTGACCCGGCGCCAGCAGCACGAGGCGCTCGTGCACCGCGTCGACGCCGAGCAGGCGGCGGGCCAGGGGGTCACGCCGCTCGACCCCGGGATCGCCGCGGACGGCGTGGACGAGGTGCTCGACGTCCTGCTCGGCGGTCATCCCGCCTGGACGACGTTCACCCCCGCCGGCGGCACCGCCGCCGTCGTCGTCGAGGCGCCGGGAGAGACGCCGCACCGCTGGGACGTCGAGCTCGGGCGGGTGCGGGGGACCGGGCCGGAGTCGGGCCGGGCGTACGACGTGCCCGGCGGGCGGCTGGCCCCGCCCGGCGACCGTCCCGACGCCGTCGTCGTCGGCGCCGCGGCGGACCTCGACCTGTGGCTGTGGGGCCGCGGCGGTCCCGAGGGTCTGCGCGTCACCGGCGACCCGGCGGCCGTGGAGGCGCTGCGCGCCGCCGCCGTCGACGCGATGCAGTGACCTGCAGTGACCTGCAGTGACCTGCGGTGACGCCTCGGCCCCGGGGCGCTCACGACGACGGGTCGCGGCTGCGCTCCGACTCCTTCTCGTCCAGCTCCTCGAGCAGGTTCCGGATCTCGGAGCGCACGAAGTCGCGCGTCGCGACCTCGCCCAGCGCGATCCGCAGCGCCGCCATCTCGCGGGCCAGGTACTCCGTGTCCGCGAGGTTGCGCTCCGCGCGCTGCCGGTCCTGCTCGGCGGTGACGCGGTCGCGGTCGTCCTGCCGGTTCTGCGCGAGCAGGATGAGCGGCGCGGCGTAGCTCGCCTGCAGCGACAGCATGAGGGTGAGGGCCGTGAAGCCGTTCGACGCGCTGTCGAACCGCAGCGACTCGGGGCCCCAGGAGTTCCAGGCCAGCCACAGCGCGCAGAACACCGTGAGGTAGATGAGGAAGCGCGGCGTGCCCAGGAAGCGGGCGATCCCCTCCGTGGCGCGGCCCACCGCGTCCTGGTCCATCTGCGGCCGCGGGATGAGGGTGCGGCGGGCCTCCTTCGGCTGGTCGAGGCGGTCAGCCACGCGGCACCTCCTCCAGGTTCTCGTCGACGTGCTCGCGCCAGTCGTCCGGCAGGATGTGGTCGAGCACGTCGTCAACGGAGACCGCGCCCAGCAGCCGCTTCTCGCTGTCGAGCACGGGGAGCGCGAGCAGGTCGTAGGCCGCCAGCAGGCGGGTCACCCGGCCCACCGGGGCGTCCGGCGTCAGCCACTCCGTGTCCGTGTCCAGCACCGATCCCACCGACGCGTGCGGGGGCTCGCGCAGCAGCCGCTGGAAGTGCGCGACGCCGAGGAAGCGGCCCGTCGGCGTCTCCAGCGGCGGCCGCACCACGAACACCATCGACGCCAGCGCGGGCGGCAGGTCCTGCTTGCGGATCTGCGCGAGCGCGGTCGCGATCGACGTCTCCGGGCCGAGGATCACCGGCTCGGTGGTCATGAGGCCGCCCGCCGTGTCCTCGTCGTAGGACAGCAGGCGGCGGACGTCCTTCGCCTCCTCCGGCTCCATGAGCTCCAGGAGGCGGGCGGCCTGCTCGTCGGGGAGCTCGTTGAGCAGGTCGGCGGCGTCGTCCGGCTGCATCGCCTCCAGGACGTCGGCTGCGCGCCCCGAGTCCAGCCGGGACACGATGGCGACCTGGTCGTCCTCCGGCAGCTCCTCGAGCACGTCCGCCAGGCGCTCGTCGTCCAGCGCGCTCGCCACCTCCAACCGCCGGGTGTCGCCGAGCTCGTGCAGCACGTCCGCCAGGTCCGCCGGCCGCAGGTCCTCGTACGCCTCCAGCAGCTTCGTGGCGCCCTGCTCCTCGGTGGAGCCGGCCAGCCCGGTGACGGCGTCCACCGGCACGACGAGCGTCTCGCCGCGCCGGCGCAGCGACAGCCCGCGGGCGGGCTGCTTGCGACGCACGAAGAGCTGGTCCACCAGCCAGTCGCCCGTGCGCTGGCGCGTGATCGACAGGTCCTCGACCGTGGCCTCGCCGGAGCCGTCGGTGAAGCGCACCGGGCGGTCGAGCAGCTCGCCCAGCACCAGCGACTCCATGGCGCGCTGCTCGAACCGGCGCATGTTGAGCAGGCCCGTCGAGATCACCTGACCCGCGTCGATCGCGGTGACCCGCGTCAGCGGGAGGAAGACGCGTCGCCGGCCCGGGACCTCCACGACCAGCCCCACCGCGCGGGGCGCGCCCTTGGCGCGGACCAGCACGACGGCGTCGCGCACGCGCCCCACCTCGTCACCGATCGGGTCGAAGACCTGGGTGCCGGCGAGGCGTGCCACGAAGACCCTGGTTGCCGCGCTCACGTCGGTCAGCCTACGCGGGCCGGGCCCGTCGGTCCTGGTAGCGGGCGTGCGGCGCGGGTGGTGTGGTGGTGCGGGGGCCACGACTGGGCCAGACTGGGCGAATGAGCTTCAGCCGCCCGAACGCCGTGCCCCGCGTCCCGACCCTCCCGGCGGGCGACGAGGTCGCCGCGTACGACACGTACCTCGAGGCCCAGCAGGCCGTCGACTATCTGTCGGACCACAAGTTCGCCGTCGAGCACGTCACCATCGTCGGCACCGACCTGCGCATGGTCGAGCGGGTCACCGGGCGCCTCTCCTACGGCCGGGTGGCGCTCGCGGGCGCCCTGTCGGGTGCGTGGTTCGGCTTCTTCGTCGGCCTGCTCCTCAGCCTGTTCGGCGGGGCGCAGGCGGGCGGGGTGCTGCTGGTCGGCATCGGGCTCGGTGCCGGCTTCGGCCTGCTGTTCTCGGTGCTGTCCTACGCGCTGACCGGCGGGCGTCGTGACTTCACGTCGTCGTCGCAGATCGTCGCGTCCACCTACGCCATCCTCTGCGCCGCCGAGCAGGCGGGCGAGGCGCGGTCGATGCTCCTGCAGTCGCCCGGCGGGCTGGGCAAGGCGCGTCGTGGTGCGGCGACCGCGACGCCGACCCCGCCGGTCGGCGCTCCCGCCGTCGGCGGCCCGGCCGCCCCCGCGGCCCCCGCCGCGCCGCGCACGCCCGACCCGCGCTGGACCACCCCCAGCGGCGCCCCCCGGTACGGCGCCATGCGGCCGACGGGGGAGCAGCCCTCGCCGCCGGAGACCACGCCGTCGCCCGAGCCCCAGAGCCCCGCTCCGCAGAGCCCCGCGCCGCAGGGTCCCCAGCCGGGCACCCACCAGCCGGAGCCCCGGCACCCGGCGGAGGGCGACCCCGAACAGCCGAAGGCGCCGGAGCACGACGACCCGTACCGCCCGCCCCAGCCCTGATCCCTTCGGCAGCCGATGGATGTGTTCGGCACGGCGGCGTACCGAACACATCGACCGGGTGCCGAACTGATCCCTCAGGGTGGGGGCGGCAGGAGCGGATGGGTGCGGAGCCGCCGCCGCAGAGCCTCCGGAAAGCCCGCCGCCAGGGCACCGCGCGCGGTGGTGATCGGCGCCTGAGTGATCGGCCGGGGCAGGCCGGAGCGCAGCGCGACGTAGCGGAGCCAGGTCTCCCACGCGGAGTCGCTGCCCCCGTCGGCGTGGTCCAGGACCCAGGCGGCCCGCCGGCTGCCGTTGCGTCGACGGGTGGTGGCGAGCGCGGCACGGCACTCCTCCGTGTCGAGTCCGCGCGCCACGGCGTCGTCCGCGAGGACGAGGGCTTCGAGCGGGTGCATCGAGCGCGCGCAGTCCGCGACCGTGCGGGCCAGGGTGGTCACCGGGAGCCCGTCGCGGACCTCGCGGTGCTCGGGCGGCAGGGCCAGGAGGTGCCGCCGCAGGTCGTCGGCCGCGCGCCCCGACCGCCGATAGGTCTGGACCACATGGGTGGCGACCGGAGCACGCCAGAGCCGGAGGCTGTGGAGGGCCGCCGCCGTCTCGTGGCTGAACACGTGGTCGGCGGCGAGCTGTCGGTGGGCCGCCCGGGCGACCGCCTCGGCTCGCCGGCGTGCCCCGCGGGACGGGTGCTCGTCCCGAGGCGCCTCGCGCACGCGGTACGCACCGCGGCGCAGACGTTCGAGCTCGCCGTCCTCCATCGCCCGGTCGAGCACGTGCCGCTGGAGCTCGCCGGCGAGGACGACGGCGTCGTCAGGGATCATGCTGACGAGCGTGCCGGATCGGCGCAGGTCCGGACGGCGGCCTGTGGACAAGGCCGGCGATCCAGAGATCTCTTCGGCAACGGGTGGATCTCTTCGGCACGATCACGTGCCGAAGAGATCGATTCGCTGCCGAAGTGATCGGGCGTCAGCCGCGCAGGCGCGCCATCCAGGCCTCGACGTCCTCGGGGCGACGGGGGAGGGCGGCGGACAGGTTCTCGTTGCCGTCGGCGGTGACCAGGACGTCGTCCTCGATGCGGACGCCGATGCCGCGGTACTCCTCGGGCACGGCGAGGTCGTCGGCCTTGAAGTACAGCCCCGGCTCGATGGTGAACACCATGCCGGGCTCGAGCACGCCGTCCAGGTAGAGCTCGCGCCGCGCCTGGGCGCAGTCGTGCACGTCCAGGCCGAGGTGGTGGCTGGTGCCGTGCACCATCCAGCGGCGGTGCTGCTGACCCTCGGTGGAGAGGGACACCTCCGCGGTGACGCCCTCGGGCAGCAGGCCCCACTCCTCGAGGCGGGCGGCGATGACCTCCATCGCGGCGGCGTGGATGTCGCGGAACTTCGCGCCCGGCTTCGCGACGGCGAAGGCCGCGTCCGCGGCGTCGAGCACCGCGGTGTAGATGCGGCGCTGGACGTCGGTGAACTCGCCGTCGACGGGCAGGGTGCGGGTGATGTCCGCGGTGTACAGGGAGTCGACCTCGACGCCGGCGTCCAGCAGCACGAGCTCGCCCGAGCGGACCACGCCGTCGTTGGTGATCCAGTGCAGCGTGGTGGCGTGCTCGCCGGCCGCGGCGATGGTCTCGTAGCCCACGGTGTTGCCCTCGAGGCGGGCGTGCGCGTCGAACGTCGTCTCGATGACGCGCTCGCCGCGGCGGTGCGCGACGGCCTTCGGCAGCGCGGGCACGACCTGCTCGAAGCCCTCGATGGTGCGGGCCACGGCCTCGCGCAGGTGCTCCAGCTCGAGCGCGTCCTTCACCAGGCGGATCTCCGACGTCGCCTCGACGAGGGACTCGTCGTCCGCCTCGGACTCGACGCCGGCCTCCTCGCGGATGGCCTCGACCAGCGTCTCCACGTTCTCGTCCGCGCCGGCCACGACCAGCACGCGCACGCCGTCGGCGCCGACGTCCTTGGCGAGCGCGTCGCGCAGCTCGTCGACGTGGCGGGCCTCGATGCCGGTGAGCGTCGTGACGTCGTCGAGCGACGGCCGCGCGCCCACCCAGAACTCGCCGTAGCGCGAGTCGGCGTAGAACTCCTCGGTGTCGCGCGCCGCGAGGGGGCGCACGTAGAGCACGGCGTGGTGGTGCGTGCCGTTGCCGCTGCCGTCCGGGTCGCCCTCGCCGTCGGCGACCGGGTGCAGCACGAGCACCGCGTCGGGCTCCTGGTCGGTGCCCAGGCCGGTGAGGTGCGCGAACGCGGAGTGCGGGCGGAACCGGTAGTCGGTGTCGTTGGAGCGCACCTTGAGCGGACCGGCGGGGACCACCAGGCGGGCGCCCGGGAAGCGGGCGGACAGCTTCGCGCGGCGCTCGGCGGTGTAGGGCACGGCCTCGCCGGGCTCGACGCCGAGGTCGGCGCGCTCGCCCCACTGCGAGGTGATGAACGACTTGAACGCCTCCGAGACGGGGCGCTGGGAACGGTTGCTGCCGCGGTCCTCGGTGCTGGGAGCGGGCGCGGTCTCGTCGACGGGGGTGGTGTCGGTCATGGGCCTAGTGTCCCACCGCTCAGGCGCGCGCGAAGTCGTGCAGGGCCCGCGTCAGCACGCGGTTGAAGGCGTCGGGGGCGTCGGAGTTGACGTCGTGGCCGGCGTCCGGGACGACGACGAGCGCGCCGCGCTCGGCGGCCGCCACGTGGCGCGACTCCTCGAGCCGCATCCGGTCCCGCGCGCCGTTGACGAACCACACGGGCACGCGCAGGGCGCGGGTGCTGGCGACCGACGACTTGCCCGCGAGGTGCGTGAGCGCGTCGGTGACGATGTCCCAGCCCGGCCGGGGGACGGCCTCGCCCAGGAGCGCGGCGACCTCGAGCCCGCCCGCGCGCGACCGGCCGCCCGTGAGCGCCGAGCGCCACGCGAGGGAGGCGTCCCGCACGCCGCGGCGCACCGCCGTCGTGCCGGTCACGGCGAGGTGCGCGACGTCGCGGAACAGGGCGACGGGCTTGCCCTTGGGGTCGGAGCTGCAGCCCGCGGCGACGACGCCGGACAGGCGCGGGGCGGTGGTGGCGGTCGCGTGCTGCGCCGCCCAGGCGAGGGACGTGTACCCGCCGAGCGAGAGACCCACGACGACGACGGGCCGGCCGCCGAACGACCCGGCCGCCTCGTCGAGCACCTCGAACGCGCGGGGCATGGAGAACCGCTCCCGGTGGAGCGCGCCGTGGGCGGGCAGGTCGACGGCGACGGCGTCGTGCCCGGCGTCGCGCACGTGCTCGACCTGTCGCTCCCAGATGGCCGACGAGGTGCGCATGCCGTGGACGAAGACGATCCCGGCCCGCTCCGCGGGGCCGGTCCCGACGGCGGCGGGCAGGGCGGGAGGCAGGGCGACGTCGGCGCTGGGGGAGTTCATCGCCAACGATGGTGCCCTGCCGGTCGGGGCGAGTCGGGGGCGGCGACGGCGGACGGGGTGGAGAGGTTGTGCCGACGCCTTCACGGGCGCGGCGGGCGGGAGTGTCCGACGTCGCACCGCGGGGCGGCCGTTTCGGGCGTGCGGGCGCGCGGCGCTCCCTAGAATCGGTGATCGTGACGCCGCCCCGGATCGACCTCCACACCCACTCGCGGGCCTCCGACGGCACGGACTCCCCGCGCGGCGTGCTCGAGGCGGCGGCCGGGGCCGGGCTGGACGTCGTCGCCCTCACCGACCACGACACCACCGCGGGCTGGGCCGAGGCCGCCGACGCGGTCGCGACGACCGGCGTCGCGCTGGTGCGCGGCACCGAGATCTCCACGCGCGTCACGACCGAGGGCGGCAGCATCAGCGTGCACCTGCTGTCCTACCTGCACGACCCCGACGACGCCGTCCTGCGCGCCGAGTGCGACCGCACCCGCGACGACCGCCTCACCCGGGCCCGGCGCATGACGGAGCGGCTCGCGGAGGACTTCCCGCTGACGTGGGACGACGTCGTCGCGCAGACGGGCGACGACGCGACGGTCGGCCGCCCGCACCTCGCGGACGCGCTGGTCGCGGCGGGCGTCGTGGCGTCGCGCGACGAGGCGTTCGCCGCGATGCTGCACCCGGGCGCCCGGTACTACGTACCGCACTACGCCCCGGACACCGGCGCCGCCGTGCGGGCGGTGCTGGGCGCGGGCGGGGTGCCCGTGATGGCGCACCCGGGCGCCGGGGCGCGCGGGCGCACGGTGAGCGAGGAGACGATCGCGGCGCTCGCCGCCGCCGGCCTGGCCGGGCTCGAGGTCGACCACCGCGACCACGACGCCGCCACCCGTGACCGGCTGCGCGGCCTCGCGGCGGACCTGGGGCTGCTCGTCACCGGCTCCAGCGACTACCACGGCACGGGGAAGCTCAACCGCATCGGGGAGCGCACCACCGCGCCCGAGGTGCTCGCACGGATCGAGGAAAGAGGTCGGCTGGACGTGATCCGCCCGTGAGCGCGGTGCTGGACACCGCGCTGTTCACCGAGGTGTTCGTCACCCTGTTCGTCATCATGGACCCGCCCGGCACGGTGCCCGTGTTCCTGGGGCTGACGTCGGCGATGGGCGCCAAGCAGCGCAACCGCGCCGCGCGCCAGGCGATCCTCGTCGCGTTCGGCGTCATCGTCGTCTTCGCGCTGTTCGGCCAGCAGGTGCTGCACTACATGGGCATCTCGCTGCCGGCGCTGCAGGCCTCCGGCGGCCTGCTCCTGCTGCTCGTCGCGATGGAGCTCCTGACCGGCAAGATGGAGGAGCCCGCGCCGTCGGGGAACAAGGGCGTCAACGTGGCGCTCGTCCCGCTGGGCACGCCGCTGCTGGCGGGGCCGGGCGCGATCGTCGCCACGATGGTGTTCGTCCAGCAGACCCGCGTGTCCGACGACGGCGGCGCGCCGCAGCTGATCGCCATCACGGTGGCGATCGTCCTGGTGCACGTGTGCCTGTACCTGTCGATGCGGTTCGCGAACGTCATCCATCGTCTGCTCAAGGACTCGGGCGTCACGCTGGTGACGCGGATCGCGGGCCTGCTGCTCGCGGCGATCGCGGTGCAGCAGATCGCCACGGCGGTCACCGAGTTCGTCAAGCTGGCGCAGTAGCGCCCCGGAGTTCGGCCGCGGTCTGCACGACCGGGACCGCAAACATGGGATGTTAGGGTCTTTGGGTGCCTCAGCCCGCCGCGCCCCCGATCTCCCCGCCCCGCAAGGTCTCCGAGCTCGTCGTCGAGCACCTGACCGACCTCGTCGAGCGGGGGGAGTGGCCCGTCGGGTCGCGCATCCCCGCCGAGCCGGAGCTCGTCGCCCAGCTCGGCGTCGGGCGCAACACGGTCCGCGAGGCGGTGCGCGCCCTCGAGCACGCGGGCATCCTCGAGCCGCGGCGCGGCGACGGCACCTACGTGCGCGCCGCCAGCGGCCTCGACGCCGCCATCGGGCGCCGCGCGCGCACCTCGGACGCGCTCCAGGTGCTCGAGGTGCGGTCCGTCCTCGAGCGCGGGGCGGCGCGGATCGCCGCGGGCCGGCACGACGACGGCTCCCTCGCGGCGCTGCGTGCCGCCCTGGACGCCCAGGAGGCTGCCGCTCGCGACGGCGGGGAGGATGACTTCCGGGCCGCCGACGTCGCGTTCCACGCCGAGCTGGTGCGGTCCGCCGGGAACGCCCTGCTCGCCGAGCTCTACGACGGCATCGACCACGTCCTGGTCCGCACCCTCGCCACCGACGCCCACGGCCGCCACCACCGCGACGTGCCCGGCCACCGCGAGGTGGTCGACGCCGTCACGGCCGGCGACCCCGACGCCGCCGAGCGTGCCGTCGAGGCCACGATGGCGGCCGTCCGGGCCCACCTCGTCGCCCAGGCGGCCGGCACGGCGGCGGAGGTGGACGTGTGAGCCTCCGTCGCCCGCTCGGGGCGGGGGCCGTCCTGGCCATCGTCCTCGCCGCGCTCAACCTGCGCCCCGGCGTCGTCGCCGTCTCGCCGCTGCTGGGCGAGATCCTCGCGACCGAGGGGCTCAGCGCCACCGCGGGTGGCGTCCTCACGACGCTGCCCGTCCTCTGCTTCGGGATCCTCGCCCCCGTGGCTCCCGGCCTGGCCCGCCGGGTCGGCCTGGAGCGCGCGCTGTTCGGCAGCCTGGTCCTGCTGTGCCTCGGCTTCGCCCTGCGTCTGGTGCCCGGGATCGCCCCGCTGCTGGTGGGCACGCTCGCCGTCGGCTCGGCGATCGGGCTCGGCAACGTGCTGCTGCCCGCGCTCATCAAGCGCGACTTCGCCGACCGGGTCGGCCTCATGACGGGGCTCTACTCGATGGCCCTGTCCGGCGGAGCGGCGCTCGCCGCGGGGCTCACGGTGCCGATCGCGACGGCCACGGGCCTGGACTGGCGCGCCACGCTTGCGTCGTGGGGCCTGCTCGCGGTGCTCGGCGCGGTCGTGTGGGCGCCGCGCGCGCTGCGCTCGGCGGCGCCCGCCGGGATGCTGCGGCCGCCGGGAGCGACGCCCGCCGACGCCGTCCGGTCGGTGTGGCGCAGCCCGCTGGCCTGGGCGGTCACGGTGCTCATGGGCACGCAGTCGCTGTCGTTCTACGCCGTGAACGCGTGGCTGCCGGAGATCTTCGTCGCCTCCGGCCGGAGCGTCGCCGTGGGCGGGTGGCTGCTGGCCCTGACGAACCTGCTCGGCATCGTGGGTTCGTTCGTCACACCCGTGCTCGCGGGCCGGATGCGGCGGCAGCGGGGGATCGGCGTCGTCATCGTCGCGCTCATCACGACGGGGCTCGTGGGGCTGATCCTTGCGCCGGACGCCGCCGTGCTGTGGGTGGTGCTGCTCGGCCTCGGCCAGGGCGGCGGCATCAGCCTGGCGCTGACCCTCATGGCCCTGCGCACCGAGAACGCCGCGCGCACGTCCGAGCTGTCGGGCATGGCGCAGAGCGCGGGCTACGTGCTCGCGGCCTGCGGGCCGCTCGGCCTCGGCGTCGCGCACGACGCCACGGGCTCCTGGACCGCCCCGCTGGTGCTGCTGGTCGTGGCGTCGCTGGTGCAGGGTGTCGCGGCGTGGTTCGCCGGGCGGGACGAGATCGTGCGCTGACTCCCCGTTCGGGCGTCGGGGCTCAGAGCCCGACGGGCTCGAGCGTGACCCGGACGGGCGAGCCCGGCGCGAGGCCCTCGGCCTCACGCACCGCCTTCTTCATCGGCAGCACGTAGCCCTGCTGCTCGTCGCTGGGGAACACCGACGTCGACCACGTCGTCGCGCCGACGGTCACGGTCACCTTGATCGACCCGAACCCGCGCGGCGGCAGGGGCAGCTCGGCGAGCGTGTCGGACTCCTCCGGCGGCACGGTGACGAACCACCACGAGTCCGTGCGGACCTGCCACTGCCACAGCGGGGCCGTGAACGTCAGACGCATGTCTGCCACGCTACGACCCGCCCCGGACACGCCCGCGGACATGCATCGAGCGCGCTGACCCGCTCCCCGAACGAGGCGAGGAGCACGTCAGCACGCTCGATGCGGACCGGTGGTCGTGCGGGGGCGTCAGCCCTCCGACGGCGCCTGCGGGGCGGACGAGCCGCCCTCGACCGGGCGTCCGCCGCGGGTGCGACGGCGGTTGCGGCTGCGGCGGCGACGCTGCTCGCCGTCGCGCTGCTCGCCCGCGCCGGAGGTGGTGCCGGACGTGGCGTCGGAGCGCTCGCCGGAGCCGTCGCGCGAGCCCTGGCC